>JBFWKV010000046.1:0-8395 GCA_050252475.1 Candidatus Omnitrophota bacterium
TCCTACCCTTACTGCATATTTTTCTAAAATTCTCAACCCCGGAGTGGTTTTACGTGTATCAAGAATTTTTACCCTGTAGGGACGAACTTTCTCTATAAATCTTTTTGTCATAGTGGCAATCCCTGAAAGGCGCATCAGGAAATTTAAAGCAGTGCGTTCTCCCGCAAGAATCTTCTTTAAACTGCCTTCTATAAAAGCTACTTTTTCTCCTCTCCTTATCTTTCTCCCATCGCAGGTAAACTTCTTTAACCGCATACCCCTGTCCAAACAATAAAAAACTCTTAAAGCTACCTCTAAACCGGCAATAATACCTTCTGACTTGGCTACAATCTCTGCCTTTGCTAAACTATCCTTTAAAAAGAGTAATTGAGAAGTGAGGTCTTGCTCTACCCTATCCTCCTGTAAAGCCTGCCTGATTATCTTATCAATTATCTTGTTATTTAGCTCTCTATTTCGGATAGATATTTTTCCCACTTTTGTTTTTCTTTCTCCAATTCTTGCTTCTTAAAAATTTCCTTTTCTATTATTTCTTTGGGAGCAAATGAAACAAATTTTTTATCACTAATTTTTGAATTAATTTTTTCTAAAAGTTTGTTAACACTATCCAATTTCTCCCGGATTCTCTCTTTCTCTTTAGCTAAATCTATCAACCCCTCAAGAATAACATATACTTCTATATCTTTTATAATTAAAGATGAAGAAAAGGATGGCTTTTTTATTTCTGTACCTAATTCCAAAGATTCTATTTTTAGAAGATATTCCAAATATTGTTTATTATCTTTAAGTAATTTTATGCCATCATCAGTTACCTTAATAACCAACTTTATTCTTTTCTCTATAGGAACTCCCATTTCTACACATATATTACGCACACCTTTAATTATCTCTTGAATTATTTCCATACCCTCTTCAGCCTTTTCATTTATCAATTCATGCTCATATTCAGGCCAACGACTAATCATAATGCTCTCTCCACTGATACCTCTGTATCTTCCTTTAATCTTTTGCCATAGTTCTTCTGTAATAAAAGGCATAAAAGGATGTAGTAAACGCAAAAAAGTCTCCAAAACTTTAAGCAAAATTGCTCCTGTTGTCTCTCTATATTCTCGTGATATATAGTTGTTGCTTAAACATGGTTTTGCCAGTTCTATATACCAGTCACAGAATTCGTGCCAGAAGAATTGATAAAGAATATTCGCAGATTCATTAAAATTGTATCTTTCCAAGGCTTCACTAACCATGCGAATGGTTTTCTGTAAACGGCTGAGAATCCAACGGTCTGCAAGAGTCAGCCTATTTTCGGTTAATACCGAAGAACTAATATCAAAAGAAGGGATGTTCATCAGAATAAATCGGGCTGCGTTCCAAATTTTATTACAGAAATTCCTTCCTAATTTAAATTTCTCATCCGAAAGAAAAATATCCTGGCCTACCGCAGTAATAGAAATAATGCTGAATCGTAAAGCATCCGCTCCATAATTTTTGATTATATCAAGAGGGTCAATAATGTTACCGAGTGACTTTGACATTTTTTTTCCGCTCAAATCTCTTACTGTTCCATGAATATAAACATGTCTAAAAGGAATTTTCTTCATAAACTCCAGTCCTGCCATAATCATCCTTGCTACCCAGAAAAAGATTATCTCCTGTGCCGTCACCAAGACTGAAGTAGGATAAAAATAAGCCAAATCTTTTTGTTTATCACTTATGGCTAATTCACTGACGTTATCCTTTCCTTTATTTTGCAATGGGTATCTTGCAGTATGCGAAATTGGCCAACCCAGTGTAGCAAATGGCCAGAGCCAGGAAGAAAACCAGGTATCCAGAACATCTTCGTCCTGATAAATATCTTCTCCCCTACAATACGGACATTTATCAGGTTTTATCCGGGAAACAATGATCCCTTTTTGCTTTTTGTTTATCGCTAATGGAAAGAGGGATTTTTGTGATTTGCGCTGTGCTTCTTGTGATATGCAATTTTTACAATAGTAAACAGGAATTCTGTGCCCCCACCAAATCTGCCGGGAGATACACCAATCCTGAATATTTTCCATCCAGTTAAGATATATTTTTGTCCAGCGTGCAGGAAAGAATTTTATTCTACCTTTCTTTACCACCTTAATCGCCGGTTTAGCTAAAGGTTTCATTCTTACAAACCATTGCAAAGAAAGATAGGGTTCAATAATGGTGTGGCAACGATAACAGTGCCCCACAGAATGCTTGTAGGGTTCAACTTTCTCTAAAAGCCCTAACCTTTCTAATTCCTCTACTACTTTTTTTCTACATTCAAATCTGTCCAGCCCCTTAAATTTCCCTGCATTCTCATTCATTCTGCCGTCAGGAGACATCACATTGATAAATTCTAATTTATGCTTTTTCCCCAGTAAATAGTCTTGTGGGTCATGGGCAGGAGTAACTTTTAAAGCTCCGCTGCCAAAATCCATATCCACGAGAGAATCAGCAATTATCTTTATCTCTCTATTCATTAAAGGTAAAATTACTCTTCTACCAATGAATTTTTTATACCGTTTATCCTTAGGATTAACCGCTACCGCTGTATCTCCTAACATCGTTTCCGGTCGCGTGGTCGCAACTACAATATATTCAACTTGATTCGTGTCCTGCTGACCAAAGGTTATATTACTGAAAGGATATTTTATGTAGTAAAGATTCCCTTCTACTTCCTCATGGGGAGCTTCTTCGTCGGAAAGCGCAGTCTGACATCTTGGGCACCAATTAATAATGTAATTACTGCGATAAATCAAGCCCTTATTATATAACTTAACAAACACCTCTAAAACCGCTTTTGAATATTCTTCGTCCATAGTAAAACGAGTTCTCTGCCAGTCACAAGAAGCTCCTAATTTCTTTAATTGTTGGATAATTGTTGAACCATATTTATCCTTCCATTGCCAAACTCTTTCTAAGAATTTTTCCCTTCCCAAATCCTGACGCCTTAATCCCTCTTTTGCTATTTCTTTTTCTACCACATTCTGAGTAGCAATTCCTGCATGGTCTGTACCGGGGATCCAGAGACTGTTAAATCCTTGCATTCTTTTGAACCGAATAAGAATGTCTTGAATAGTATTATTTAGTGCATGTCCCATATGCAATATACCGGTAACATTGGGCGGAGGGATAACTATGCAGAAAGGTTTACGGGAAGCATCGGCCTTTGCCGAGAACAAATTATTCTCCTCCCAGAATCTATACCATTTGTCTTCAACTTCCTGTGGATTGTATTTGGGAGATAATTCCATTTTATCCTCAGGGGTTATTTAAAAAATGTTTAAATAATTTTACTTATAAAAAAAGAATATTTCAAGGAAAATCGGGAATTAAATCTGTATAAAAGAAATCCGCAAAAACCAAACCTAAATTTAAAGGAGTGCTGTGAATTTTTCTATGGATAGTCTACTTATTGCTTAAACCTTTTTCTTTAAGCAACTTATATTCAATTGAATCCACCAGCGCCTGCCAGCTTGCTTCAATAATATTCTCAGAAACACCTATAGTGCTCCACTCATCTTTTTCATCTCTTGATTCAATCAAAACACGTACTTTAGCAGCAGTTCCTGCCTCTGCATTGATAACCCTAACTTTAAAATCTGAAAGTTTCATTTTTCTTAAATGAGGATAAAATCTTTCCAGGGCTTTACGTAAAGCATTATCTAAAGCATTCACCGGACCATCTCCCTCGGCAGCAGTATGTTCTACTAAATTACCCACCTTAACTTTAATTGTAGCTTCAGAATGCATTGTACCTTTTTTATCCTTTTCTACAATCACCCTAAATCCTTCAAGCTCGAAAAATTTACGATATTCACCTTTGGTCTTACGTAACAGAATCTCCAATGAACCCTCTGCACCTTCAAACTGATAACCTTTGTACTCTAAATCTTTTATAAGAGAAAGTATTTTTTTAACTGCATTAGCATCACGACTAATATCAATTTTAAACTCTTTAGCTTTAGAAAGAAGTGCACTTTTCCCGGAAAGTTCAGAAACAAGAATCCTTCTTCTGTTCCCCACCTTTTCAGGAGAAATATGTTCATACGTTTGAGGATGTCTTTGTACTGCACTGACATGAACTCCTCCTTTATGGGTAAAAGCAGATAATCCCACAAATGGTGCTTCATCACGGGGAACAATATTCGCCACCTCACTTATGTAGCGAGAAACCTCTGTGAGTTGTGAAAGTTGCCGGTCTGAAATACAGTCAATGCCCATTTTTAATTTGAGATTGGGAATAATTGAACAGAGATTAGCATTGCCACAGCGTTCACCATATCCATTTATCGTCCCCTGCACCATAACTACCCCCAATCTTACTGCCAATAAAGAATTTGCTACTGCTAAATCAGAATCATTATGGCAATGAATTCCCAACGGCGTTTTAATTCTTTTCTTTACTTCACGAATAATCTCAGAAATTTCTTCTAAAAGGGTTCCTCCATTAGTATCACAAAGGCTGATATTGTCTGCTCCTGCTAAGGCGGCTTTTTCTATAGTACTGAGAGCATAGCGGGGATTAGCCTTAAAACCATCAAAAAAATGTTCAGCATCATAAATAACTTCTAAACCCTTAGATTTCAAGAACTTCACCGATTCAAAAATCATCTTAAGATTTTCTTCCAGAGAAGTTTGCAGGGCGTATTTTACCTGAAGGTCCCAGGATTTTCCAAAAATAGTAACCGCAGAAGTACCCGCTTTCATTAATTCTGCCAAATTAACATCTTTTTCAGCCTTAAAATTTTTCCTTCGCGTACTTCCAAAAGCAACTAACTTTGCTTTCTTAAAGGGATATCCTCTCATTCGTTGAAAGAAGTCTATATCTTTAGGATTAGACGCTGGCCAACCGCCTTCTATATAATGAATCCCTAATTCGTCAAGTTTCTTGGCAATTTTAATTTTATCCTCTACAGATAGAGAAACTCCTTCTTTTTGAGTACCATCTCGTAAAGTGGTATCGTACAGAAAAACTTTATTTACCATAATTTATCCACCTCTTTTCTCTCACTACTTTTTTCCTAATTTAAATGCCTCATGCAACGCACGTACAGCGTCTTCGGCAAATTTCTTCCTGATAACACAAGATATACTTATTTCAGAGGTAGAAATCATCTCAATATTAATTTTGTGTTTCGCTAATGTAGCAAACATCAAAGAAGCAACACCCGGGTGGCTTCTCATCCCTACCCCTACAATAGAAACTTTGGCAATATCTTCATCATAAATAACCTCTCCCGCATCAATCTGTTTGGCCACTTTCCGTACAATCCTGAGCGCTTTCTTCAGCTCGGTTTTGAGAACAGTAAAGGAAATATCCGTACGTCCTGTGTGACTTACATTCTGTACTATCATATCCACATTTATTCCTTCTTTACCTATATCTGTAAAAAGGGCAGCAGCAATCCCGGGTCTGTCAGGCACATTACAAAGAGTAATTTTTGCTTCATTTTTACTAAGCGTAACTGCACTGATTACCGGCCCTTCTAACATCTTTTCTCCCTCCTTTACGATATATGTACCAGGTTTATTGTTAAATGAAGAACGGACATATATGGGAATATCAAATTTTTTAGCCAACTCAATAGAACGTGCCTGCATAACCTGAGCTCCCAGAGAAGCCATTTCTAACATTTCATCATAACTTACACGTTTAAGTTTTCTGGCATCAGGAACTATTCTGGGATCAGCGGTATAAACCCCTTCCACATCGGTATATATTTCACAGAGCTTTGCTCCAAGAACCTTTGCCAGAGCTACGGCAGAAAGGTCCGAACCACCTCTTCCTAAAGTAGTAATATCCTGATTCTGAGAAACCCCCTGGAAACCAGTTATGATTACAATATTTCCTTTCTTTAACTCTTCTGTAATTCTTCGTGTATCAATGTTTATAATGCGTGCTTTAGTATGAATATTGTCAGTAAGTATCCCAATCTGGATACCCGTAAAAGAAATTGCTTTAACCCCTAATTTATGAATTGCCATCGCAAGAAGTGCACTGGACATCTGCTCCCCGGTAGAAAGCAACATATCCATCTCCCGTTCAGGAGGTTTACTTGTAATCTGATATGCAAGTTCAATTAATTCATCGGTAGTATCCCCGGGAGCAGAAACCACTACCACTAAGTCAAACCCTTTTTCTTTATAAGCAACTATTCTACGGGCAACATTCTTAATCTTCTCTGGATTAGCTACAGAAGTACCTCCATATTTCTGCACAATCAGCTTTCTCATTTTATTTTACCCCCTCTCCTTCCAGAAGAAAACTTTCTTTGCCTCAACACATATAAAAAGTGCCGATAAAATGAGAACTGATGATATAACAATTAATAAGAAATTCTTTTCTTCCCAGAAATGTTTAATCTGGAAAATTAATGCTCCTACGGTAGTAAGAAGCATAAAAACCGCAGGTATAATCGCAAAATAATTCTTTTTCTTCTGAGAAAGCAACCAACTGCTAATCACTATCAAAGCTAATCCTGCCACCAATTGATTAGAAGCTCCAAAAAGAGGCCAGATTTTTTCCCATTTACCACTAAATGCAAGGAGAGCACTCAGAATAATCACAATCAAGGTAGATAAATATCTATTCTTAATCTTAAAAAGTTCCGTAGCAAGATATCTGCTAATTCTGGTTGCGGTATCCAAGGTGGTTAAAATAAAAGCATTGAGAACAAGTACTGCGAAACTGCCTCCATATATACCTAAAAAAGAATTAGTAATTCGTCCGAAACCCTCACCAAATGCTCCAATAGGACCAGCAGTGCCTTGTAGAATTTTATTCAGACCATTAAGTGAAGAAAAGCCTGCAGAAACTACTAACACAGCCATCACTGCCAAAAGCCCTTCCATAACCATTGCTCCATAGCCGATTTTCTTTGCATCTTTCTCGCTGGAAATTTGTTTGGAGGTGGTGCCGGAGGCTATTAAAGAATGGAAGCCCGATATTGCCCCACAAGCTATGGTAACAAAAAGCATAGGCCAAAGATATCCACCTCTAGTATCCCAGGAAATAAAAGCGGGTAAATTTATTTTTGGAGAGGACACAAATATACCCAGGTAACCAAAGATTATCCCCAAGAACAATAAAAAAGCGGAAAGATAATCCCGTGGTTGTAGCAATATATTTACCGGCATAACTGAAGCAAAATAACTATACAACAACAGAATTACGATCCACACAGAAATCCCTTGTGGTAAAGAAACTCTTAAAGGAAAAATTTTCCCCAGAAACAAAAGTCCAACCAGTATTCCTAAACCAACCACCGTAACTAAAATCTGATTAATCCTTAATCTGTATAGACTAATCCCTACTAAAATAGCCAGTGGAATTAAACCCAGTGAAGGAATTACGATCTCCGGTTGTACTACAAATGTTTTTGCACAGAGAACCGCAAAAACCGCAATGACTAAAATAAGGGCAAGTAAAACAAAGATTGAAAAGAGGATTTTTGCCCTTTTACTAATAAGATCCTCAGCCACATCTGCCACTGAACGAGCATCATGCCTTACTGAGACCATAAGTGAGCCAAAATCATGTACCCCCCCTAAAAAAATAGTACCTAAAACAATCCAGACTAAACTTGGGCCCCACCCCCACAGAGCAACTGCTATCACCGGTCCTACAATTGGACCTGCTCCGGCAATAGAAGCAAAATGATGTCCAAAAAGGACTGTCCAGTGACAGGAAGCAACACAATCAACTCCGTCTTTCTTCTCATGGGCTGGGGTAAGACGGTGGTAATCTACATTAAACATTTTTTTAAGATATCTACCGTAGAATATATAACCTGCCGAAAATAAAACAGTAGCAAATAAAACAATAACTAATGCATTCATTTCTCTATGAAAACGTCTAAAAGTTTATGACCAGCTTCTATCCTCCAATTACTTACCTGAGCACTTTTCTCATTAAATGCTTCTACATCGTCTTTAGCTATGCCTTTCCCATACATGGCAAAAAAAACCGGCTCCGGTGAATGGGTGCGGAGAGAAAGAGGAGTAGGATGGTCAGAAGTTACTAAAATACGGAAGTCACTGATTCCCTCCAAACCTTTCAGAATCGTTCCTACCACTAAGGAATCAAACTTATCAATCACAGAAACCTTCGCTCTTAAATCTCCGTTGTGTCCCGCTTCATCGGGAGCCTCCACATGAACAAAAACAAAATCATTTTTCTTTAAAGCTTCCAAGGCAGCCTCTGCTTTACCTTTATAATTCGTATCATAATAACCCGTAGCTCCTTCAACATAAATCGGCTCAAGCCCAATTATTTTCCCCAGTCCTTTAATTAAATCCACTGCAGAGATAACATTTCCTCGTAATCCATACTTTTCTAAAAAAGTAGGCAGTTGAGGTTTTTTCCCTTGTCCCCATAACCAAATCA
>JBFWKV010000047.1:0-8257 GCA_050252475.1 Candidatus Omnitrophota bacterium
TGAGGAGGAAGTCCCATGTTACACCCGGAACAGGAATCTTTGATAATCTGGGCTAATGCTCGTCCCTTTTTATTACCCAGGAGACGTTCGTATCTGGATAAAATAGGTGGATCTATTTTAGCAACAAATTCTCCCCGTGAATTTTCCAATGTTTTCAACTTCTCATTTAATTCCGCTATCTCTCCATGTAACCTCGCTAGTTCCTCTTCCATTTTCTTTCTCGCTTCTTCTAAAACAATTTTCTCCTGCTTTATCTGTCTATCTAAATCATCTATTTCTTCCATCTCTCTGATAATCGCTTCTTCTAACAATGAATTATCCGCTTTTAGATCTGCTATTTCTTTCTGCATAGAAGCATATTCTTTATTTGTCTTTACCTGGTAAAGTTGAAGCTGTAATTTTTTAACATTTTCCTCTTTAGATTTAAGTTCCAATTCTTTCTCTTTAAGTTCAATTTTTTTCTGTTTTGATTTTCCCTCTAATTCTTTAAACAACTTCTCTTTTTCTTGAAATTCCTGCTTAATTCTTTCCTCTTCCTGAGGTTTCTCAGCTAATACCTCTTTTAGGTCATAGATTTCCTTATCAATTTTCTGTAACTGAATCAGAATTTCTAATTGTTCTTTTACTCCTGACATAAAAAATCCTTTCTTTCCGTGGGCGTATCTGGATTTGAACCAGAGACCTCGTGCATGTGAGGCACGCGCTCTAACCAACTGAGCTATACGCCCTTATTGACCAACTGGGCCCATGAGGATTCGAACCTCAGACCCGTCGTTCACTTCGTTCGCTCCTTAGGAGGGAACCAGTTCCCTCCTAACGTCCCGCCAAAGGCGGGGACTGTTCTCCTTCTAATCCTGAGGGGAAATATTCCCCGCACACTCCCCTTTTGGTCTTCGGTTATTAAAGTGTGGGCCCATGAGGATTCGAACCTCAGACCCGCTGATTATGAGTCAGCTGCTCTAACCAACTGAGCTATGGGCCCAGAGATTTTAACATTTTATATTACTATAAGAATTGACCATTAGGCAAGGAAAAATTTAGGAATACCCCTTTAGAGAATTGCCTTTAATCTATTACTATTTTAACCAGCCACTACCTCTCCTGCTTCCATTTATGGTAGTTACTATGCAGTATAATCTTCCTATAGGCTAAATCCAAATAAAAAATCATATAAAACAAAAAGAGCGGATAGTTTTATCCGCCACAAAACCATAAAAAGCAACCCCCGGTTTTTAAGCCGGGGCTTTTGGGATGAGTACTGTGCATCAGAGCTTTAGTTTATATTAGCCTATAGCCTAGAAGCTGCATTTTTAAAAGCGCTGATAAATTTATGAGGATCATTTAATACAAGCATTCGTCGGAGAACCTGCTATTCCCTCCCGATTTCTTACCGGTAGGCTAAATATGATGCTTTCTAACTCCCGGAAACAAAAAGGCAGGTTATTAAGTTATATTTTATAGTGGGAACCGATGGTATTTGCTTTTATCTCTTCCAGGGACAATAATTTTTTTACCTCTTCATAGGCTTTAAGCCCGGAATAAAGCATTGCGCCGAATGTAGGACCCATACGGGGAAGACCATAAACTGTTGCTACTGCCATCCCACAAACCACCAGACCAGGATGAACCTCTCCTGTCTTTTCTACTATTAAATCTTCTGAGGCTTCTACCCACATTGGTCCCATGCCTTTAATTTTTAATAACCCCCGTTTACTTAAGGCTTCACACACTATTGCATCATGACCAGTAGCATCAATAACTACTTTTGACTCAAGCGCCACCGGATCAATACAGTTTATCTGACGGGGTAAATTAGCTACAGGAGTCCAGTTTATCACCAAGCCCATTACGCGATTACCATGCTTTATCACCACATCATCTACCCTGGTCATATTCAAGATTTTAACTCCTGCATCGCAGGCAGAGGCAATTAATTTTGCACAGGCATGGGGTGCAAGAGCAGTAAAAAGTCCTTTTTCTACCTCTTTATAAGGTATAGCCAATTCCTCAAGAAGTTTCTCTGCAGGAGCACGCACGGTTAAAGTATTCATTAAATATCCTCCGCTCCAGAACCCTCCGCCTAAATAGTTATTCGCTTCTATGATCAATACCCTTGCTCCTGCCTCAGCTAATTTTTTGCCCGCCATCAAACCTGAAGGTCCCCCACCGGCAATAAGCACATCCACATGCGTATTCTTGAGCAACTCTTGAGAAAAATCTCTGATAATCGCCTGGGTAATCTTTTCCTCGGATATCTTCTCAAATCTAACCATATTTACTTCTCCTTGTTTATTTTTTTGTTATAATAACACAAAAAATATCTATCTGTCAAGATAGGTAAATAACCAGTTTAGATTCCTCTCGGTTGCCCCTCTCTCTCCCAGAACAACCTCGTGAGCACGCATTCCCAGTTTTTCTCTTTCTTCTGGCTTATTAAGTAATTCAATAAGACAATTCTTCAATTCCTCTTTATTACCACAAATGATAATTGCATTCTTTTCCTGAAATGCTTTAAAGACATCGGAAAAATTAAAGAAATGCTTCCCTGAGACTATCGGTCTAGAAAAAATCGCTGGCTCAATAATGTTATGCCCCCCTTTTTTAACCAGACTACCTCCTACAAAGACAATATCCGCGATGGCATAGAAATCCTTTAACTGACCAACTGTGTCTAAAATAAAAATTTGCACTTTGCCCTCTGTATCTGGTAAATCCTTAACAATAGATGATATCTTTATCGACATAAAACCAAATTTTATTATCAATTTTACTACCTCGGCTGTTCTTTCCGGATGACGCGGAGCAATAATTAATCTTAAATCAGGATACTGGGGTAACAGTTCTTTATAAGCCTCCAGAATAATCTCCTCTTCTCCTTTATGCGTGCTTCCTGCGGTAATAAGTTTTTCCTTATCCTTAAGCCCCAATTCTCTTTTCAATTTCTTACAATCCACATCTTTTATATCCACATAATCAAACTTCATATTCCCCGTAACTAAAACTTTTTCTTGATTTACCCCTAAGTTAATAAATCTGTCTTTATCTTTATCAGACTGTGCTAAAACCAAACTAATTCTTCTTAAGACAGGCTTTAAGAAAAACTTAACTAATCTGTAGCGCTTGAAAGCCTTGTCAGAAACCCTTGCATTAACCAAAACAACCGGAATCTTAAACCGGGAACTTTTAAGAATAAGATTTGGCCAGATTTCTGTTTCTAAAATAATTAAAAGAGAAGGTTTAATAACTAAAAGGAATTTTCTTACCACAAAACTTAAATCAAGGGGAGAATATATTACTGAATCTCCTGGCAAAGCAAACTTTTTGGCTAAAAGGTTTCCGGTGCGGGTAGTGGTGGAAAGGACTATTTTATATTCTGTGTATTTATTGCGCAGCTTTTCCCAGAGTAAACGGCTCGCATTTACCTCTCCCACGCTTACTGCATGAATCCAGATAGCCTTTTTATTCTTTATCCCTGCATAAAAATCTTCAGGAAAAACTCCCAAACGCTGAACATATCCCCGATGATATTTCCGCCTAATAAAAAGATAGGGAAGATAAATTAAAGAAAAGGCAAAAAATATCAAATCATAAAATATCCACATTCTACTTACTATAATTTATGCGCGAGGATGTGCCTTTTCATAGACTGCCTTGAGGCGTTCCGCAGTAACATGGGTATAAATCTGAGTGGTGGACAAATTGACATGTCCCAGAAGTTCCTGAACTGCTCTTAAATCTGCTCCCCTTTCTAAAAGATGTGTAGCAAATGAATGACGAAGAGTATGGGGAGAAATTTTCTCCCGCAGAGCAGTCCTTCTCACATATTTATCCAGAATCAGGCGAACTCCCCGCACAGTAATTCTTCTTCCCCGATTATTTAAAAACACTGCCTTCTGTTCTTTAAAAAATGGTAAGCGAGCCTCCAGATAATTCTTTATTGCCTTTAAAGCTCTATCTCCAATGGGCACAAACCTTTCTTTCTTTCCTTTACCTCTTACTTTAACCGCTCCTCCAATAAAATCAATATCTTCCACATCTAAACCCACCAATTCTGATATGCGCATACCGGTGCTATAAATTGTTTCCATCACCGCTCTATCACGTAAACCGGAGAGGTCGTTATCGGTAGATTCTATCAGTTTGGTTACTTCGTCCACCGTGAGAAAAAGGGGCAATTTTTTATCCAATTTAGGAGCACGTATACCTAAAGCAGGGTTGCTTTTTATATAACCTTCTCTCACCAGAAATTTGAAGAAACTTCTCAAACAGGATACCCTTCGCGCAACAGTTTTCTTGGAAAGATTCCTCGCCTTTAGTTCTGCTAAGAACCTTCTGACATCTAAATGGTTTATTTCTTCTATGGATTTATCTTTAAAGAAAGAGGAAAAATATCTTAAATCTATAGTGTAATTTATCAAAGTATGCTCAGAATAATTTTTTTCAATCTTCAGATAGTTAAGAAATTTTTCTATATATCGTTCCATATTCAATCACTTAGAAAGAGAAACTTAAAAATGATAAAAATTCTCTAATCTTCTCACCATCTAATTGCTGTCTTCTTCCCGCGGTAATTTCCGGGCAGTAAATTTGCAATCGGGATAATTGGAACAGCCGTAGAAAAATCCTTTACTTGATTTACGCTCCACCAACTCACCGCTACATCCCTCCCGCGGGCATTTCACACCGGTGGTTATTGTTTTTGCATTTCGGCATTCAGGATATCCTGAACAACTTAAGAATTTTCCCTTTCTTCCCCATTTAATCACCATCGGTCTTCCACATTCTTCACATATCTGGTCGGTAGCAATGGTCTCTTTTCTTACATTACGCATAGATGTCTGGGCAATATTAAGCTTTCTTTTAAAGGGTTCATAAAATTCACGTAAAAGATTCACCCAGTCAATCTTCCCTTCTTCGACCTCATCAAGTTTTTCCTCCATCTCTGCGGTAAAACGCAGATTAAGAATATCAGGAAATGATTCTTCCAGAAGTTCGGTAACAATTATCCCCATCTCCGTGGGATAAAAATAGCCTCTCTCACGGCGAACATAATCTCGTGTAATTATAGTCTTAATAATCGGAGCATAAGTAGAGGGACGTCCAATTCCTTCCTCTTCCAGAGCCTTTACTAAAGTTGCGTCAGAATAACGTGGTGGCGGATTGGTAAAATGTTGAGAAGGAATCAAATTTATAAGTTCAAGCTCTTCACCTTTCTCAAGAACAGGAAAAACATTTTCATTATTTTCCTCATCTTTATAAACAGCAAGATAGCCGGGGAAAATTAACTTTGAACCACTCGCGGAAAATAGATAGATGCCTGCCCGGATATTTATCTTTATCATCTCAAAAACTGCAGGGGTCATTTGGGAAGCTACAAATTTCTTCCATATGAGTTCGTAGAGTTTGAATTGTTCGGGAGTAAGGTATTTTTTTATCTTCTCTGGCTCACGGAACACAGAAGTTGGTCTGATTGCTTCATGTGCCTCCTGGGCTGACTTTTTGGATATATAAGTGTTGGGAAGAGAAGGTAAGTAATCCTCGCTAAATCTCTCCCGAATAAACCGACGCAATTCTCCAAGAGCTGAATCAGACACTCTTACCGAATCTGTGCGCATATAAGTAATTAAACCCACGGTTTCCTCTTTACCCAGATCTATCCCTTCATATAACTGCTGAGCTATACGCATAGTTTTTTCGGAAGAAAAACGTAATTTATTGAATGCTTCCTGTTGAAGCTTACTCGTGGTAAAAGGAGGTTGAGGATTTCTCTTTTTTTGTTTTACCTCTATATTTTCCACAAAAAAATTCTCCTTTTTTATTTTTTCTACCAAACTCTCCGCCGTTTCTTTATCTCCTATCTCTGCCTTTTTCTCTCCTATCTTTTCCAATTTTGCCCTGAATGTTTCCGGGCTTGGTAATTCTTGGGTTTTCTTCTTCAGTTCTGCTTCAATTTCCCAGTATTCCTGAGGAACAAAATTCTTTATCTCTTTTTCCCGGTCTACAATTAATTTTACCGCTACCGACTGAACTCTTCCTGCACTCAACCCTCTTCCCACTTTCTTCCAGAGCAAAGGACTTAAAGAATATCCTACTATCCGGTCAAGAATCCTTCTCGCCTGCTGGGCATTAACCAAATTCATATTAATAGTGGTGGGGTGTTTAAAGGCTTCTTTCACTGCCTCAGGAGTAATCTCATGAAAGATAATACGATATATATCTTTATTCTTACCTAAAAGATTGGAGAGATGCCAGCTAATTGCTTCCCCTTCCCGATCGGGGTCAGTAGCCAGATAGAGACTGGTCTTATCCTTAGTTATTCTTTTAAGTCTATTAATTATTTTTTTTCTCCCCGGTATAATGCTATAATGCGGTTTAAAATTATTCTCAATTTCTACTGACATAGAAGAACCGCGTAAATCCACTACGTGTCCCATTGAAGCTTCTACCGTATAATCCTCTCCCAGGATTTTACTGATTGTTTTTGCTTTAGCGGGTGACTCTACGATGACCACTCCTTTAGACATTATCTCCTCTCCTATTTTATCCGGTATTACTTCCTTAAAAACATCTTTCCCGGAAGCTGTTTAATCAGTCCTTTTAACTCTAATTTTAATAATACGGACGATAATTCGCTTAATTCCATTTTCGTTTCTCTTCTGATTTCATCTATATATCTTGGTTCATCACTTAAGAGAGCATAAATCATTTGTTCTTTTTCCTCAAGAGGAAGGTTCGATGTAAGTTTCTTATTTTCTTCTTTTAAGTCTAATATGTCAAGCCTTAATTCTTCCAGAATATCCTCAACCGAAGAAACCAGTTTTGCTCCTTGTTTTATCAAACTATGGGTCCCCCGTGAAGTAGGTGAATCTATCTTACCGGGAACTGCAAACACTTCTCTACCCTGTTCCAGAGCAAAATCTGCAGTAATCAAAGCACCGCTTTTCTCCCCTGCTTCCACCACAATAACCCCTTTTGATAAACCACTGATTATGCGGTTACGGCGGGGAAAATTCTGTTTAAGCGGTGGATATTCTAAAGGGAATTCCGAAAGTAAAGCACCGTTATTATTTTTTATTATTTCTTCAGCTAATTTTTTATTTTCTTCTGGATAAATATTAACCAACCCCGCACCCAGAACTGCCAACGTTCTTCCTCTGGCTTTCAAAGCCCCTTTGTGCGCCTGTGTATCTATACCACGTGCTAAGCCTGAAACAATGGTTATTCCTCTTGAAGCAAGAAGGTAGGAAAATTTCTCGGCGAGAGTAAGTCCGTAATAGGAAGCAAGGCGTGAGCCTACAATAGCCAAAGCATTACTATCTTTCTCTCTCAATTCCCCTTGCATATATAAAAGATAAGGGGGGTCGTAAATCTCTTTTAAATTTTTGGGATAATTGTCATCTTCAAAACTCAAAAGGTTTATTTTATGTTCTTTAATCAATCTCAATTCTCTCTGGAGATTAAACTCTTTAAATGCCTTTTTAATCTTTGCTGCCAAATTTTTCGTGATACTTTCTACTTTGCTTAACTCTTCTTCGCTGAGAGCAGAAATTTTGCCAAAACTACCGAATGTTTCTTTTAGACGTTTCAGTTTTAAAAAACCCATTCCTTCTACAGAATTGAGAATAATTAATGCCTCTTTCTCTTCCATTGGTAAATAAAATGAAAAACAAAAATCCAAATTAAAAAGATATAAAAACTGCTTGCAGTAAGTATAGCAAAGGAATTTGAAAAATGTCAAACGAAAGAAAATTGTGTACCTCAAACAATTTGGGCGTAAAAAGGAAACTTTTTTTCTTTTGAAATTTTATCCTACTGCCGGCGGGTTTCTATTGGCAATATCATTTAATTGAGCCTCTATTCTTTTATCCACGCCTCTTAAAGAGCAAAAACCCTATTTTCTCTCGCGGGAAAACAGTTGAATTTTTTCAAATTCTATTGTTTTTTGCTCTCTCTTCTCCCAGATACCAGTTTGCTTCATCGCGTTCTTTACGGAGGCAATTACATTCTGCTTCTAAGCATTTTATTTGCTCCTCCAGTGCAACTATTCTCTCTTTCAACTCTGCATTTCTTGCCTTCTCCTCCCCCAGATACCACTGAGTATCATTCAAAACCTTTTGAAATTGATTAACCGCTTCCATAAATTCTGTGATTGCCTGGAACAACTTTTCTTTGCACTCTTCCAGACTTCTTTCCACTCCTACCCCATGCCTTCCTCCTTTCTTCATGAAAAATCTTAATACCTCTATACTATAAGACT
>JBFWKV010000048.1:0-8189 GCA_050252475.1 Candidatus Omnitrophota bacterium
TCCGAACATCTTAAGGTACATAAGAAAGACCACAGTTCGCGTCGAGGTTTACTGAAAATGGTAGGGAAACGGAGAAGATTGCTTGATTATTTGAAGAAACAAGACCGTGAACGGTATGAGAAAATCATAAAAGTTCTTGATATTCGGAGATAAATGAAGCCAATCCGTGTAGAAACAAAAATTAATGGTAACCCTTTGATTATTGAAACGGGTAAACTGGCAAAACAGTCTGATGGGGCAGTTACAGTACAATATGGGGAGACTGTTGTTCTGGTTACCGCGGTTATGTCAGGAGAAATCAAAGAGGGAATAGATTTTTTCCCTCTTACAGTAGAATATCAAGAGAAAACCTATGCTGCCGGGAAAATTCCCGGTGGTTTTTTTAAACGGGAAGGAAGACCTTCCGAGAAAGAAATTCTCACCTCCCGTCTTATTGACCGTCCCATAAGACCCCTTTTTCCTAAAGGGCTGTGTAATGAGGTTCAGGTAATAGCCATGGTTTTATCCAGCGATATACGCAACGATCCGGGTGTATTATGCATTATTGGGGCTTCCTGTGCCTTGCATATTTCTGATATTCCTTTTTTAGGTCCGGTGGGAGCAGTAAGGGTTGGCCGTTTAAATGATGAATTTATCATTAATCCTACCTACAGTGAATTAGAAAATACTGATTTGGACCTTGTGGTAGCAGGTACCAAGGAAGGTATAGTAATGCTGGAAGGTGGTGCACGGGAGTTGCCGGAGGAGAAAATTGAAGAAGCTATAGAGTTTGCTCTGCCCGAACTGAAGAAGATAATTGATTTACAGGAGAGTTTAAGAGAGTTATGTGGAAAGCCTAAAAAAGAACCGGAATTGAGGAAAATTGATTCTTCTTTACTCAAATTAGTTAGAGAAAACAGCATTGATAAATTACAGGAAATAAATAAGCTTTCTGATAAAGAGAAACGGATTGAAGCTATTACCCAACTGGTTAAGGAATTGACTGAAAAAATTTCAAAAGATAATCCGGATTATGATGAGATAAAAATTAAGAGTGCTTTAGATGAGGTAGAGAAAGAAGAAGTTCGGCGGATTATTATTCAGACAAAAAAACGGATTGATGGAAGAGAATTGACTGATATTCGTCCTGTTTCCTGCGAGGTGGGGATTCTTCCGCGCACACACGGTTCCAGTTTGTTTACGCGTGGTCAGACTCAGAGTTTAGTAGTTACTACTTTGGGGACGAGTACCGATGAGCAGATGATTGATGCTTTAGAAGGAGAAACCTTCAAAAAATTCATGCTCCATTATAACTTTCCTCCTTTTAGCGTAGGTGAAGTAAGACCGATAAGAGGACCAGGGAGGAGGGAGATAGGACATGGTGCTCTGGCAGAGAGAGCATTACTTCCGGTTATGCCTAAAGAGGAGGAATTCCCTTATACGGTCAGGGTGGTTTCAGACATTTTAGAATCCAATGGCTCCTCAAGTATGGCGACCGTTTGCGGAGCGAGCCTTTCTTTAATGGATGCGGGGGTTCCCATAAAGAGAGCGGTAAGTGGAATTGCCATGGGATTAGTCAAAGAAGGTTCTGAAGCCATTGTTCTTACCGATATTGCGGGGCTTGAGGACCATTATGGAGATATGGATTTTAAAGTGGCAGGGACGGAAAAGGGAATAACTGCTATTCAGATGGATCTAAAGATTCACGGAATTGATTTATCTCTGATTAATAAAATATTGTCCCAGGCAAAACCTGCACGGCTTTTTGTGCTGGAAAAAATGAGAGAAGTTCTGGATAAACCGCGTGATAAAATATCCAGTTATGCTCCTAAAATTACTACTTTAAAATTCTCTCCTGAGAAAATTGCTCTTATTATTGGTCCGGGAGGAAGAAATATAAGGAGAATTATAGATGAAACCGGCGTAAATATTGATATAGACGATTATGGAGTTGTTTCTGTGTCAAGTATTAATGAAAGCAATCTCAATCGTGCAGTTGAGATGATTAATTTTCTTACTCAGGAATTAAAGGTAGGAGAAGTTTATAAAGGTAAAATCACTCGGGTAACAAATTTTGGGGCTTTCTGCGAGCTTTATCCCGGCAAGGAGGGATTAATTCATATTTCCGAATTGTCTCATAAATTTGTAAAAGATGTTACCGATATAGTAAACGTAGGTGACGAGGTAAGAGTAAAAGTAATAGGTATAGATGAACAAGGTAGGATAAGTTTAAGTATTAAACAGGTAAATACTCTAGATAAAAAAAAGGAATCCAAATAGTATAACTTAAAGATGCAGAAAGAGAAATGGGAAGAGATTTTGGGGATTATATTTCTTGCGGTAGGTTTAATAATTCTTACCAGTTTTATTTCCTACACTCCTGACGATCTGTCTTTTTATAGCTCTTCTCCTAATAATCCTCCCCGTAACTTTATTCGTATATTTGGAGCAGTTTTTTCTGGAATAGTTTTCTTTTTATTTGGATACGCTGGTTATCTCATTCCTCTTTTCCTTATTGGCTGGGCAGTGAAGAATTTTATGCATTTTTCTCCTCAAAGAATAAAGTTAAAAGTTTTTAGTTTGTTTGTCTCAGGAATAGGCATGGCAGGTATTTTATCGCTTATCGGAATGGAGGAAACAACAAAATTCAGGAGCGGAGGAATTACGGGGTATTATCTATCTATTTTTCTCACGCATTATTTCGGAAAATTAGGAGCCTGGATAATTCTTATAACCATGGAGTTACTTTCGGTTATGCTTTTGACCGATATTCTTATTATCCCTTATATTGCTGGTCTTAAAGAAGGGTTTATGGGTAGTGTAGAATTTCTCAAAAAAACAAATCTTAAATTGCCGCGTAGAGCAAAAAGAGAGGGATTGCGTATAACCAAACCGGTTATAGAGAGAGAAAAAACAATTTCACCTTTAAAAGATAAGGAATGGGAGAAAAGATTAAAGGAACCTCCGGAGATTAAAATTTCTCCACCGGTTAGCCGTCCCAGGGAGAAGGTTGCCGAGATAAAAACTAACTCAAAAACTATCTCTTCTAATGATAAGGCTTCCGAGAAAGAGAAAGCCCCTTGTTATATTCTTCCTCCCCTTGATCTTCTTGAGTCCCCTCCGCCTATTAAAGAACGAGAAATAAAAGAAGACCTTGAGGAGAATTCACGTATCTTGGAGGATACTCTGCGTGATTTTAATATTGAGGCAAAGGTTGTTAGAATAGAACGTGGTCCAGTGGTTACTCTTTATGAATTACAACCTGCGCCGGGAGTAAAAATAAATAAAATTGTTTCTTTGAGTGATGATATTGCTCTGGTGATGAAAGCTTCCAGTGTGAGGGTAGTGGCTCCCTTGCCGGGGAAAGGAACAGTGGGGGTTGAGGTACCTAATTCTCTTACTGCTGTTGTGTATCTGAAAGAGATACTTGATACCAAAGAGTTTAGAAATGTCGATTCCAAATTGACCATTGCTTTAGGGAAAGATATAGCGGGTAATCCTTTAATAAGCAATCTCCAAGACATGCCCCATCTTCTGATTGCAGGAGCAACTGGTTCAGGGAAGACAGTTTGTGTTAATGCAATTATTATGAGTATACTTTTTAAGGCTACTCCTGATGATGTGCGTTTTATCCTCATTGACCCAAAAATGGTAGAACTGGCTCTTTTTAATGGTTTACCCCACCTTCTTTCTCCTGTAGTAACCGATGCTAAAAAAACTGCTGTGGTTCTTTCCTGGTTGGTGGAGGAAATGGAATGGAGATATCGCGTATTTGCCAAGATGGGAGTACGCAATATTGAAAGATACAATGAAAAAATTGACCAGGGTGTTAAACTAACGAGGGAGGATTTTCCGGAGGAGATGATTAATGGCTATCACACGATAGATTTTGATAGGCATATGCCGTATATTGTTACAGTAATTGACGAATTAGCCGACCTTATGGTAGTTGCTTCGCGAGAGATAGAAGAAGCAATTACCCGACTTGCTCATCTTTCCCGTGCGGTAGGTATACATCTTATTTTAGCCACGCAGAGGCCATCGGTGGATGTAATTACTGGAGTAATCAAAGCAAATTTTCCTGCCCGGATATCTTTCCGTGTTGCTTCCAAGGTGGATTCACGGACGGTACTGGATATGAATGGAGCAGATAAACTTCTGGGTAAAGGAGATATGCTCTTTTTGAGACCAGGAACTTCCAAACCCATTCGTGCCCAGGGAAGTCTGGTTTCTGATAGAGAAATAGAAAGAGTGGTAGAATTTCTGAAGAAGCAATCCCCTCCCGCTTATAATGAATTTTTGCTAAAAGATGCAGAAAAAAAAGCATTCGGTCTGACGAGAGATAAAGATGAATTATATGAGGAAGCAGTTAAAATTGTTTTAGAAACAGGACAGGCTTCTGCTTCTATACTTCAACGCAGACTCCGTGTGGGGTTTACCCGTGCCGCACGCCTTATTGATATGATGGAAGAAGAAGGGATTGTAGGTCCTTATCGGGGAGCGAAACCGCGAGAGATCCTGGTGAATAGAGAAGATCTTGAAAAAAGTTCCCCGGTTCAAGAACAACAAACTTAAACTTCAATTTCTCCTCAAAGAATAAATGCTAAATATAGGTGAGACACTAAGAAAAAAGCGCGAAAGTAAAAAGATAACTCTTGAGGATGTTTATCGAGCGACCCGTATTCCTCCCCATGTTCTTTCTCTTTTGGAAAAAGAAGAGTTTGATAAACTGGCGGGAGTTTTATATGTGAAAAGTTTTTTGAAGAAATATGCAGAATTTTTAGGGCTGGACAGTAAAGAAATAGTCAATGCCTATGTCTCTTCCCTTTCCCAATCTGATGTTTCTCCGCAACCTAAAATTACTCCTCCTTCTCCAAAGAGGCCACTGAATAAAAAACTTCTTTCCCGAATAATAATAGGGATTTCTCTGGTTGCTCTTCTTATTTTCAGGTTGTCGGCTTCCTCAAGAAAATTACCCCAAGCAAAGAAGGAGAAAGTGGAAAAGAGAACATCTGAGATTAAAAGAAGTAAAGAATTTATTATTCCTCGCAAAGAAACTTTAATCTTAAAAATAAAAGCCAAAAAAGATACCTGGATACAGTTAAAATCGGATGGAGAAATTGTTTTTCAACATATTCTAAAAGCAGGAAGCGAAGACTCCTGGAAGGCAAAAGAACGTTTTGAATTATGGGTGGGAGAAGCAAGCAATCTTAATCTTTTCCTTAATGAGATACCTTTAGAAATTAAGGGTAAGGGTGTTCAGAGAGGTATCATTATTGACCACACCGGCCTGCACAGAAATATTGATTCCTCCCCTTAAGCATGAAAAAGAAGAGTGTTTATCTTTTAAGTTTAGGCTGTGCGAGGAATCTTATTGACTCAGAGCTTATTTTAGGCAGTTTAAAGAAGAAAGGTTTTAGAATAGTTGACCAGCCCAAAGATGTGGATTTAGCAATTATTAATACCTGTGCTTTTATAAAAGAGGCAAAAGAGGAATCAATTGAGGAGATTTTAGATTTTATTGAGCTGAAAAAGAAAGGGCTCATTAAAAAATTACTTCTCGTAGGTTGCCTTCCCCAGCGTTATGGTAAGGAAATAAAGGAGGAATTATCAGAAGTAGATGGTTTTTTAGGAGTGGAGGCGTGGAAGAACGGTTTAGATAAACTCCTGGAGAGTCTGTTTAGCACAGATACGCAGAGATTTAGAGCTGGTAGCCATAAGGATAATAGATGCGAGGATTTTTCTTCTTTAAGATTCCGCCTTACCCCTTCTCATTATACTTATATTAAATTGAGCGAAGGCTGTGATAATTTCTGCAGTTATTGTATAATTTCTAAAATCAGAGGTGCTCTCCGTTCCCGTCCCAAAGAAGAAATTGTGGAGGAGATAAAAAGATTAAGCGGTGATGGTCTGCTGAAAGAAATAAATCTGGTAGCCCAAGATACCACTCTTTATGGTAAAGACCTTTATGGGAAGCCAGTCCTTCTTGATTTATTAAAAGAACTGGTGAAGATAAAATCTATTTCCTGGATAAGGATACTCTATATGCATCCCGCCCATATATCAAAAGAGTTAATTGAATTTATCGCTGACAATAAAAGAATATGTCGGTATATAGATATGCCTGTTCAGCATATATCTGACAAAATATTAACAAAAATGAGGCGCCATATAAGTCGCTCTCAGATTTACCGACTTATAGACTTCATAAGAAAGAAGATTAATAATGTTGCCTTGAGAACCACAATTATTGTTGGTTTTCCGGGAGAGGATGATACTGATTTTCAGGAATTGGTTAATTTTGTGCAAGAGGTAAAATTTGAGCATCTGGGTGCTTTTATTTATTCCCGCGAGGAAAATACTCCTGCCTATAATTTTCCCCGTCAGGTTCCTGAGAAAATAAAAAAAGAACGTTATAATTACATTTTAGAATTGCAGAAAGAAATCTCGTGGGAAATTCTTAAAGGTTATATAGGTAAGGAGATGGAGGTTCTTATTGATGAAAAATTAGCCGGAGAGCGTTATACTTATCTGGGAAGGACCGAATATGATGCTCCCGAGGTAGATGGAGGAGTGATTGTCAGAGATAAAAAGCTTAAGCCAGGTGAGTTTATAAAAGCAAAAATCATTGATACCTGGGAATATGATTTGTTGGGAGAAAGGATATAAATGAAATCTTGCAGACTTTTACTTTTATAAGAAAGATGAATCTACCTAACATTCTTACTGTTTTAAGAATTATTTTAACTTTTGTTTTTATGTATTTTCTCTTTCATGCGGGAGTTTTTTCTAAATTCATGGCAATTTTTATTTTCTTTCTTGCGAGTCTAACCGATTACTGGGATGGATATTTAGCACGTAAGAATAATTTGGTTACCAATTTCGGGAAACTTATGGACCCCCTGGCAGATAAAATTCTTGTTCTTGCAGGCTTTATAGCTTTTGTAGAAATGGGGTTAGTGCCTTCCTGGATGGTAATTATTATCTTGGCAAGAGAATTGTTAATCACGGGAATAAGAATCGTGGCATTGACCAATGGAACAATAATACCGGCAATGCGCGCGGGAAAACATAAGGCAGTATCTCAATTCTTGGTAATTATCCTCACATTGATTTTTATATTTATTCGGGAAATACTTATGAAGAATGAGCAATGGAGTAGCTTTTGGGATACAATTCTGCATACTACCGTTTTCTGGATGTTTCTTCTGGTTACCTTTATTACTCTGTTTTCCGGAATAAATTTTCTTTACCATAACCGTTCTTACCTATATAATAGAGTAAAAAAGAAAGCCTGAAGTAAATATTTTTATAAATTTATCAAACTTTTTAAAACTTGACATTTTCGTATATTGTGCTATATTTTATTATAAAAAGTAAAGAAAGAAAGGTTTAATTATGGTAAATAATTTAAGAAAAATAGGAAAGGGGTATCTGGTGGGATTTTCTATGCTGGTGCTTGTTTCTCTGTTGGGATGGCACAAACCCATAGAATTGAAGATTTATGATTTGTTCTTGAAAACCAGACCCAAAACACCCTTTTCTGAATCAGTGATTGTTTTAGAGATAGAAGAGGAAGTGAAAGAAGATGGATTATGGCCCTGGCGAGAGGAGTGGTTACCATATTTGATAAATTATTTAAGTGGTCTGGGGGTAAAGACGATACTGGTGGATTCTTCTTTAGAGCAGTATTTAAATCCGGAACATCCTGTTATAAAATCCCTTCAGGCAAAAGTGCAAATATTCTATCCCCAAAAAAATTCATCAGAATTGATAAAGAAAGACTTGATTATTGACTCTGATGGAAAAATTCGCAGATACAGGTTATTTACCAACGGAGAAAAGTCTTTAATTCTTCAAACCTTTCTGGCATATAGAAAACAAAATTTACCATTTTCTTTACCGAAAGATTTCTGGATAGTTTACAATAAGAATAAAAATTCAGGATGGGGGAAATATACCTATTTTGATTTAGTAATCTCTATGTTTTTATCCTCCCGGCAGGAACCGGCCAAGATTGATTTTTCCCGTTTTAAGGATAAGATTTGCATAATTAGCCTCTCTCCCAGCGTATTAGGTGAATTTTATCCTACACCTTTAGGGATGAAGTCTCCTCTGGAGATTCGTTTGCAGGTTCTGGATAATCTCCTGCAGGATGATTTACTTCTTTCGCTTAATAAATGGGAGAATACGGGAATTCTTCTGCTGAT
>JBFWKV010000049.1:0-7993 GCA_050252475.1 Candidatus Omnitrophota bacterium
GACTCTTAAGGAAAAGATTGAGGTAGGGAAATTTATTATCACTTCTGAGGTTGGACCTCCTAAAGGAATAGATATTAAGGATATTTTTGAAAATTTAGAGTTATTGCGCAATAAAGTGGATGCAATTAATGTAACTGATTTACAATCTTCGGTAATGCGACTTGGTTCATTAGCGGTCTGCATTCTACTTAAAGAAAAAGGGTTTGAACCTGTATTTCAGATAACCTGCCGAGACAGGAATCGTCTTGCCCTACAATCTGACCTTCTCAGTGCAGGGTTATTTGGTATTGAGAATGTACTTGTGCTTACGGGTGACCATCCGACATTGGGAGACCATCCTGAAGCAAAACCTGTATTTGATTTGGATTCAGTTCAGTTGTTGGCAGTAATAAAATCTCTAAATGAAGGAAAGGATATGCAGGGAAATCCTCTGAAGGGAATCCCGAAGTTTTTTCCAGGAGCAGTAGTGAATCCCGGTGCAGATCCTTTGGAACCTGAGATTATAAAAATGGAGAAAAAAATAGAAGCAGGAGCAAAATTTTTTCAGACCCAGGCGGTTTATGATCCGAAAGTTTTTGAGAATTTTTTACGAAAGATAAAGCATCTTAAAACTACCATTCTGGCAGGAATTGTTCTTTTAAAATCTGCGGGGATGGCGCATTATATGAATAAAAATGTTGCGGGCGTATATGTGCCTGATGACTTAATTAAGGAAATGGAAGAGGCAAAGGATAAGGTAAGAAAATCAGTGGAAATTGCGTCTCGCTTAATTAAAGAACTCAAACCCATGTGTCAGGGGATCCATATTATGCCTATTGGCTGGATTAAAGTAGTTGCCGAATTATTAAAACAATTAAATAACTGAGGAGAGGAATATGTCTTTAGATACTTTGATTAATTTAGGGGAAAAAGGGGCGGAGAAACTTTTGGTACTTACCCACGAGGAGATAGAAAAGATTATAGAAAAACATGGAGTAAAGAAAGCAATTTCTTTTCCTGAAACTAATTATTATTTCCCACTTGCGTATGCTTTCCTTAATAAAGAAGTAAAATATTTAGAAGATTTGCTTATAATTTTTGAAGAGGCTAAGAGATTAGAGAGAAATCAACCTACGAAGAATGGACTTTTTATTCCTTATCTTGACGGTTTATTTAATAAGGGGATTGCTACTTTACTCTGTGAAGAGATTATTGCAGGGATTAAAACTTTAGAGAAAGAACATCCCCAAGAAGCCTATTTTGGTTTTATTCCTGATCGAATACTTCGTTTATTAGGGGTTCAACTTGTAGATGGTCGAATTGCAGGTATAGCGGTAATACTTGGTGCTTTAAATGATAATAATAAGGCAGAAGAGATAATCAGAGGATTTCAAACAAAAAATATTGTTAGCTTACTGGCAGGTAATCTGGAAGGGAAAACCTTCAAAAAGCAACTTGAAGAAAACAGAGTATCCTTAGGGCTTGAAGAATACATTATTCCTTTAGGGGAAGATTATCTCTCGGCAATTTATGCGGTAAATTTTGCTGTGAGGGCTCCCCTTATTTATGGGGGAAACAAACCGGGAGACTGGAAACAGATTATCGAATATATTAGAGATAGAATTCCTGCTTTTGTACTTTTACTGGGATACATCGATGAAGTTTTAGTAGCCACAGGATTGGGGGTTATTGCCTTAGGGATTCCTATAATTACTGATTTAGATGTTCCCCAATTGGGAAAACTTGATACTACTTTATACGAAGCTTTGGTTACCGAGAAGGATTACAAGAAGATAGTAGAAAAATGTGTGTTGACACGTGGTATTAAGGTAAAATCTATAACCATAAATATTCCCATTCCTTATGCCCCTGCTTTTGAAGGAGAACGAGTAAGAAAAGAAAATCTATATGTTGAATTTGGGGGAAGAAAAAGTTTATCTTTTGAATATCTTACCACTCGTCAACTTAACGAGGTAGAAGATGGGAAAGTTGAAATTTTCGGTCCGGATATTGATTCCCTTCAGGAAAATGAAAGAATTATGCCCCTGGCAATAATTGTGGAAGTTGCGGGAAGGAAGATGCAAAAAGATTTTGAGCCTATTTTAGAACGCCAGATTCACCGTTTTATTAACTATGCTCAAGGTATAATGCATATTGGTCAGCGGGATATGAACTGGATAAGGATATCTCGTGAGGCATTTGATAAGGGTTTCCGTCTGAAACATATAGGCATAATTTTACATGCTATGTTTCACCAAGAATACGGAGCGATTATAGATAAGGTCCAGGTAAAGATTTATACGGTTTTAAAACAGATAGAAAGTTTACTTGGTGAGGCAAAAAAGAGCTATGAAGAAAGAGATGCTCGTATCGGGGAGATGACCGATGAGAGTGTTGATGTTTTCTATTCTTGCACCTTATGTCAATCCTTCGCTCCCAATCATGTTTGTATTATTACCCCCGAACGCTTAGGGTTATGTGGAGCATATTCATGGTTAGATGCAAAAGCTTCACATGAGATTATGCCCTCAGGTCCGAATCAGCCTATATTAAAAGGAGAAGTGCTTGATTCTAAACTGGGACAATGGAGAAATGTTAATGAATTTGTATATCAAAAGTCAAATCGTACAGTAGAGAAAATAAGTATGTATTCACTGATGGACTCTCCTCAGACTTCCTGTGGTTGTTTTGAGTGTATTGTGGCAGTTCTTCCTGAGGTAAATGGGGTTATGATTGTTAATAGAGACTATACGGGTATGACTCCCTGTGGGATGACCTTTACAACCCTTGCAGGTTCTGTAGGAGGGGGAGTACAAACCCCCGGTTTTCTCGGCATAGGAAAACTTTACATTGTGAGTAAGAAATTTATTTCTGCAGAAGGAGGTTTATTAAGAATAGTCTGGATGCCTAAGGAACTGAAGGAAGAGCTTAAAGATAAGCTGGAGAAAAGGGCAAGAGAAGAAAATGTTCCTGATTTTATAAATAAAATTGCGGATGAAACGATTACTGATAATATGGAGGGGCTTATTCCTTTCTTAGAAAAAGTCAAACACCCTGTTTTGAATTTACCTCCTATCATCTAAATATATATAAAGAAGCTTTTTAAGCTAAAAAACCCTTGCTTAAAATAAATTATTTTGTTATTATATAAAAACTATGCTTTTAACAGGAATCTTTTTGGTGATCAGTGGCATACTTATTCTTATTTATCCAAAACTTCTCTTGCTGATATTGTCTTTTTTGCTTATTTTCCCCGGCATATTACTGATTATAGCAAGTTTTCATTTTAGAAAGTTTAATGCTTATAGAAATGCCTCTTTTCTGAGATTTTTCTTTAAGTTTTAATATTTTAATAGAGGGGGATTCAGGAGTGAAAAAAGTCAATGTAGGAGTTATCGGAGCAGGAACTGTCGGATACGGAGTGGTAAAAACTCTTTTAGAGAAAAAAAGGTATCTAATAAATAAGTTAGGGTTTGAGATAATATTGAAGAAAGTTTGTGAAGTAGATTTGAAGAAGGTAAAGAAATTGCGTATACCTTCAACAATGATTACCCAGAATGCCATGGATATTATTGACGACCCAGAAATAGACATAGTGGTAGAATTGATCGGAGGAATAAATCCTGCCAAAGAATATATTCTAAGTGCTTTAAATAACAATAAACATGTGGTTACTGCTAATAAAGCTCTTTTAGCCGAAGAAGGAAAGGAAATATTTTCTCTTGCTCAAAGAAAAGGTATTAATTTAGGTTTTGAGGCAAGTGTGGGTGGAGGTATTCCCATTATAAAAGCTATACGGGAAAGTCTGGTAGGGAATCATATTGTTTCTATATTAGGAATTCTCAATGGGACATCAAATTTTATTCTCACAGAAATGTATGAAAAGGGGTGTGATTTTCGTTCTGCTTTAAGAATTGCCCAGGAAAAGGGATATGCCGAAAGGAACCCTTCTTTGGACATAGAAGGGGTTGATTCAGCTCACAAGATCTTAATACTTACTCTGTTAGGCTTTGGTTGTCTGGTCGATATTAAGAAGATATATATAGAAGGTATTTCCAATATTTCTCATTTTGATATTCTTTATGCTAAAGAGATGGGATATGTAATAAAGCTTCTGGCAGTGTCTAAATTAGAGAATCGTTTTCTCGAGATAAGGGTAAACCCAACTCTTATACCGGAGAGACATCTCTTGGCTTCTGTAAGAGGTATACATAATGCAGTTTATATTAATGGAGATATGATTGGAGAAACAATATTTTATGGAGAAGGAGCGGGACAGATGCCCGCTGCCAGTTCAGTGATTAGTGATATTGTAGATGTAGCTAAAAATATTATTTCCGCCAGCAGTTACAATTATTTTAATCCCTTTTTCTCTAATCGGGTAAGGAAATTGCTTTCTATTAAAGATGTAGAATCACGTTACTACATTCGTTTTATGGCTATTGACAAACCAGGAGTTCTTGCTAAAATTTCTGGTATTCTCGGAAAGAATAAAATTAGCATTGCTTCGGTGAGTCAAAAAGAAAGAAGACGGGCAAAAGTTGTGCCGGTAGTTATTATTACTCATGAAGCAAAAGAAAAAGATTTGCGTAGTGCTTTGGAAATGGTTGAGAAACTTGATGTGGTAAAGGATAGACCTGTAGCCATAAGAATCGAAGAATTACATACATGAAAATAGAAATAGATTGGCCTGGGGTTATAAAATATTACAAAGATTACCTTCCTGTTTCCTCACGCACTCCCGTAATTACCTTAAAAGAAGGAAATACTCCTTTAGTACCTGCAAGGTATATAAACAAGTTATTAGGAAAAAGATTTGAGTTATACTTTAAATGTGAAGGTTTTAACCCTACCGGTTCTTTCAAAGATCGCGGAATGACTGTAGCGGTATCTAAAGCCTGTGAAGAGAAAGCAGAGGCCATTATCTGTGCTTCTACAGGAAATACATCTGCTTCTGCTGCCTGTTATGCGGCTCGGGCAGGTATTAAATGTTTTGTACTTGTTCCTTCTGGCTATATTGCTTTAGGTAAACTTTCTCAGGCTTTGGTTCACGGAGCCAAAGTATTAGAAATAAAGGGTAATTTTGATGTGTGTTTGGAAATTGTGCGTCAGATTACCCAGAAATATCCTATAACTTTAGTTAATTCCCTTAATCCTTATCGTATAGAAGGACAAAAAACCGCCAGTTTTGAAGTCTGTGATGTTTTGGGGGAAGCTCCTGATTTTCAGGTGATGCCGGTAGGTAATGCGGGTAATATAACTGCCTATTGGAAGGGATATAAAGAGTACTATCAGAAAAAGAAAATCAAAAGTCTTCCCCGCATGATAGGGTTTCAGGCGGAAGGAGCTGCTCCTATTGTGAGAGGGAGAATTATTGACCATCCCCGTACTATTGCTACTGCTATTCGTATTGGCAATCCAGCAAGCTGGAAGAAAGCAGAGGAAGCACGGGATGAATCGGGAGGTATAATTGATAAGGTTTCTGATAGAGAAATTATTAGAGCATATAAACTTCTTGCACAATATGAAGGGATCTTTGTTGAACCTGCTTCAGCTGCTTCTGTAGCGGGATTATTAAAATTAGCAAAGCAGGGATACTTCAAATCTATATTGAGAAAACATAATAAGTCAATGATAAAGATAGTTTGCATTCTTACGGGTCACGGATTAAAAGATCCAGATTTAGTCATAAAAACAGTTAGGCCTCCCGAGAAAATTACTGCCAATTTTAAAGAAATAATAAAAAAATTAGGCTATTGACATAAATACTTTCATGTGATAAACTTAAAAAGGTCAAATTTTAAAAATTTTAGAAAGGAGAAGAGAGATGGAAGCATACTGTGTAAAATGTAAAGCAAAGAAAGAGATGAAGGACACGCAAAAAGTTACCTTAAAAAATGGACGCAATGCGGTAAAAGGCAAATGTCCTGATTGCGGAACCACACTTTTCAGAATCCAGAAATAATTATCTCAACCAAACCACCTGCTTACAAAATTGCAGGTGTTTTTTATAGTTATTCTAACCAGGAGGTGATTGAGAAATAGATTCCTACGAAAAGGCAATTCTGATAGCAAAACTGTGTAGGGATAAGAAGGCTGAAGAAATAAAGATTCTTGATATTCGGAAAATATCCACAATTGCTGATTTTTTTGTTATTTGTTCGGGTTCTTCTACAAAAAGAGCCGACTCCATTAGGGAAGCAGTAGAAGAGGGACTCCGCATGCAAAATTTTAAGCCTTTGCACCGCGAAGGTATTTCTTCTTCTACGTGGATTTTGCTTGATTATGGAGATATAATTGTTCATATCTTTTATGAACCAACCAGAAAATTCTACGACTTAGACCGTCTCTGGGGTGAAGCACCTACTATAGAATTCTAACTGTTTTCCGATGAGCAATAATAACTTGTGCCAAAGAATAAAATCCTGTTTGGAATATTCTGTAAAGTCATGTTTTCCGCAGTTAAAAGACATTCCATTAAATATTGAAGTCTCTATTTGTCGAGAATTAAACCACGGTGATTTCTATTCCAACCTCGTTCTTAAATTAATGGGTTTATTGAAAAAAAGCGCTGAAGATATAGGACAGGTATTCTTGCCTATATTAGATAAAATGATTAAAGAAGACAGTTTTTTAAAAGATGTGGTTAAGAAGGTGGATTTTCGTCATCCAGGATTTATTAATTTCTTCTTATCTGAAAAATATCTCTGTAAAGAAATTATTAATTGTATTATGGAAGGGGATAGATTCGGTAGTTCTGATAGTGGTAAGGGATGTTCTGTTTTGATTGAATTTGTAAGTGCCAATCCCACCGGTCCACTGAGCATAGCCCATGGAAGACAGGCAGCTATAGGAGACGCTTTGGCAAATATTTTTTCTTTTCTAGGATATAGAGTGGAAAGGGAATATTATATAAATGATGAAGGAATTCAAATGTATAATTTAGCAAAATCTATATGGGTAAGATTCAGAGAGTTAATGGGAGAAAAAGTAGAGTTTCCTGAGGATGGTTATAGGGGAGAGTATATAATAGATATTGCCAGGAAAATACCCTTAAGAAAAGATACTTACCCGAAATGGAATGACGAAGCCTATAAATTTTTCTTTAAGTTTGGTAGTGAGGAGATTTTAAATATAATAAAACAAGATTTAGCTAATTTTGGAGTAAAATTTGATAACTGGATTAATCAGTCTTCGCTGATAAATTCAGGTCAGGTAAATAAAGCTATAGAATTTTTAGAAAAGAGAGGCTTTATCTATCGTAAGGAAGGTGCTCTCTGGTTAAAATCCACATCTTTCGGAGATGATAAAGATAGAGTAGTTGTGAAATCCGATGGCAATTTTACTTATATAGCTTCAGATATTGCTTATCATAGAGACAAATATGAACGCGGTTTTGATCTGCTTATAAATCTCTGGGGACCAGATCACCATGGATATATTGCCCGTCTGCGAGCAGCAATAAAGGCTTTAGGTTACGATGAGAAAAAATTGAAGATTCTCATTGTTCAACTGGCTACTCTTTACCGAGAAGGTAAGGTGGTTCCCATGTCTACAAGAGCAGGGAATTTTGTTACTCTAGAGGAAGTAGTAAATGAGATAGGAAAAGATGTGGCAAGATTCTTTTTCTTAAGTCGTCGGCTGGATAGCCATCTGGATTTTGATATCACTCTGGCTAAGAAAGAGTCAGCGGAAAACCCTGTTTATTATATCCAGTACGCCCATGCGCGGATAAACAGTTTAAGAGAATATGCCCATAACAAAGGGCTGAACTTAGAAAGAATTACCTTTGACAAGCATATGTTAGATTTGTTGCTTTCTTATTATAGAGAAGAGGAGCTTAATATTATTCGTCTCTTACAGCAATTTCCTTATATTATTAAAGAAATAGAATATCATCTTGAGCCTAATATTCTTATAGTTTATTTGCAGACGTTAGCTAAAGCTTTTCATCGCTATTATGCCAGTTTTCGTATTATTGACTCTGAATTAGAAAAAAGTTATGCCCGGATAC
>JBFWKV010000050.1:0-7921 GCA_050252475.1 Candidatus Omnitrophota bacterium
TTATGTAAGCGGAAGGAGTAGATGAATAAAGAGATTGAGTCAGAGGTAATGGAGGAAATAACTAAAGCGATAGAAAAGATTAAATTTGGAGAATTGGTGGTTACCATTCATAGTGGAAAGGTTGTGCAGATTGAGAAAAGAGAAAAAAAGAGATTCCAGAAATAACAAGCGACTTTACATAAAGAGCCTTTAAAAACTTTTATCCTGCCCACCGGACAACCGGAGGTGGTGATGGGAAAAAGGAGGGGAGGATGGGAGGTGTGTTAAAGAAAAAAGTAAAGTTTTTTATCCTGTTTTTTCTCATATTTAGTTTTTCCAGCTTTTGTTCTGCTGATGAGGAAGAAATTAGAAAGGAGATTCAGGAGTTAAAGAAGAGGATTGTGGAATTGGAAGCAAAACTTGCTCAACAGGAAGAAAAAACAAAAGGGGTGGAAGAAATCAAAGAAATATTTAGCGGACTTTCTATAGGCGGAGGAGCAACCATTGTCTTGCAAGGGACGCATAATGCCAATAATACTTCAGGGAAAAAAGAGGATGTTACCGATGCTTCATATTCAATGGATTTAGAGATTGAGAAAATATTTGAAGAAGCAGGGGGAAGGGCATTCTTACATTTAGAATCCGGGCAAGGAACAGGGGTTGAAGACGAGCTAACTTTATTCAGCAATGTGAATTATGATGCTAATAGCGATGAGAGTCTCAAGGTTTCTGAGTTATATTATGAGCAGAATTTATTTGATAAGAAGATAATTTTTACTTTTGGAAAATTAGACCCTACTGCATATCTGGATACCAACGCTTACGCTAACGATGAGACTACTCAATTTCTGGGGAGGATGTTTGGAAATTCGCCGACTATTGAATTTCCCGATAATACTTTTGGGCTACATTTGGGTATGCGACCTGAGGGATTTTTTGAATTTGATTTAGTTTTATTTGATGGAGACAGTGATTATGAGGATGTATTTGATAAAATTTTTCTGGGGACTCAGGTTAATTTTAAACCAGAGATATTGGGCAGAGAAGGAAATTATCGTTTGATAGGATGGTTGAGTAATAGGAATCATATTAAGTGGCTTGAGTCGGATAAAGATAAAGAGAGAAATTACGGTTTTGGTATAAGTTTTGACCAGGAATTTACTGATTACTGGGGGGCATTTTTTAGATTTGGCTGGCAGAATCCCGAGGTGTACCTTCCCGATGCTGATTTTTCTTTAGAAAGAACATGGAGCGCGGGTCTGGAAATCAAAGGAGATTCCTGGAAAAGAGAAGGAGATTGTTTGGGTTTAGCTTTGGGGCAGGTGATACCTTCGGATGATTATAAAGGTGCCAATTCAGAGAGAAACGCCAAGAAAGAAACTCATTTTGAAGCATATTATAGACTACGGATTAATGACCACCTGCATATTTCTCCCGATATTCAGGTTATCTGGAACCCCTATGGAGATGATATAGAGAATAGAAAAGATACAATTACTGTTTTCGGGTTAAGAACTCAAATTGATTTTTGAAAGGAGGTGAGGTATAATGTGGCTGGTAACTACTGCGGGTTCTGCAATGGTAGCAACGGTATTAAATCTTTTTCTCCCTAAGAAATATAAATTGGGTTTTTTATCACTAATGCTCTGGGGAGCAACAATTATGATTTTAATTGACCACATTCTGGGGTATGAGGGAGGACCATTTTTAGAGAAAACTACCGAAGGTATGATTAGAAATGCAACTGTTCTGGGGATGGTAATGTTAATTCCTATTTTGGGAATATGGCTATGTTCGGTTTTAATTACAAATCTAAAGAGGAGGTGAAAAATGGCTTGCTTTCTGGCTCCCATGGCTACGGCAATAGTAACTACTGCAGTGAAGAAAAAGGTTTCCGAGAAATACCATTTTAACTGGTTGATCTCTATGCTCTGGGGTGGAGTTATAATGTTAGCAGTAGAACACATCGCTCATGGAGAAGTTGTTCCCTATCCTCCATTCTTGACGAGGGGTCTCTATGAAGTTTTGCCTGAGGTATTAAGGGTGGGTATTCCTATGACTTTAGCGGTGGTGTTTATCTGGTCGGTAATGGTAGGTATAGCTAACTGTTTTGAAAAGAGAAAGACACTGAAATTATCACATGCCTAAGAGGAGGGTTATTTTCGGGTAAAGCCTCCTGGGTAGGAGAAAACACAACCTGTTTTATTTAATTATCTCCAGACCGATATCTTGATGCTAAAAAATATTTGACGAAACTGCCTTTAGAGTAGTATAATAAGGAAACTTCTTTTTCTCAAAAATGGATAAAAAGTATTTAAAAGAAATTCGTATTCACGCAAGAGCAGGACAGGGAGCCATTACCACCGCAAGTATTTTAGGAGATGCTTTATTTGAAGAAGGTAAATATGCCTATGCTTTTCCTCATTTTGGCGCAGCAAGGATGGGGGCTCCCATGAATTCCTTTGTGCGGATTTCCGATAGGCCGGTGCGTTTACGCAGTCAGGTTTATGAACCAGATTACCTTTTAATTATTGACCCTACTCTTATAAAAGGTTTTGATGTTTTTAAAGGGTTTAAAGAGGAAGGGATTGCAATAATTAATAGTGAGGGAAACCTTGTCTTACCAGAGTTTAAGAAGCAGAAGGTTTTCTTAATTCCCGCTAATAAGATTGCTCAAGAAGTAATGGGGAGGCCTTTGGGTAATACTGCAATTTTAGGTGCTTTCTGTGCAATAAGCGGTTTGGTAAAACTTGAATCATTAATTAAAGCAATCAATAAACGTTTTTCCGGTAAGGTTGCTCAACAGAATGTAGAAATTGCCAAGCGGGGATATGATTATATAAAAAGAAGTTAAGAGATTTCTGGAATAAGAGCGAAATCTAAAAATGGTTATTTATTTAACAGCAAAAGAGGGATCCGCAAGAAATAACAAAACCGGTTCTTGGAGAACAGGGAAGAAACCTCGTTTTCTACAGAAGAATTGTGTTGCCTGTAAGAATTGTCTTCTAATCTGTCCCGAAGGTTGTATCTCGGGAGAAGAAAAAAACACCTTCAATTGTGATTATGATTTTTGTAAAGGTTGTGGGTTGTGTGCGGTAATTTGTCCTAAACAGGACATTATTATGGTTAACGAAGAAGAAAAAGGATAATTGTTACGCTACACTAAAATTGTGCGCGGGATAAAAGATGAAAGAATATCTGGAAGGTTCACAGGCGATTGCTAAGACAGTAGCTTTATGTAGGCCGGGAGTAATTTCTGCTTATCCCATCACTCCCCAGACTCATATTGTAGAAGGGCTGGCACAAATGGTTGCCGATGGAGAATTAAAGGCAGAGTTTGTGAATGTAGAATCCGAACATTCAGCTGCCTCTTGTTGTTTAGGAGCTTCTGCTACAGGGGTGCGTGCTTATACTTCTACCAGCTCTCAGGGACTTCTTCTAATGGCTGAGGTTATTTTTAACATCGCAGGATTGAGACTTCCTCTTGTACTTACTTGTGCCAATCGGGCAGTTTCTGCTCCTATCAATATCTGGAATGACCATCAGGATGCGATTACCGTAAGGGATTCAGGATGGATCCAGTTTTATGCAGAAAGGATTCAAGAAGCAGTGGACCTTCATATTCAAGGGTACCGCTTAAGCGAAGATAAACGTGTTCTACTTCCGGTGATGGTGAATATTGATGGTTATGTTCTGACCCATGGCTATGAGGTGGTAGATATTCCTGACCAGAATTTAGTAGACAAGTTTCTACCTCCTTATCAACTGGAACACAAGCTCGATCCGGATAAACCATTAACTTTAGGGGTACTGGCTGGTCCTGATTATTATATGGAAACACGTTTTGCCATACAGAAAACGCTGGAAGATGTTTTGGGAATAATTCCTGAGATAAGCAATGAGTTTGCTAAAACTTTTGGGAGGGAATCAGGAGGTCTGATAGAAAAATATTGTCTGGAGGATGCAGAAAAGGTAATTGTAGCCATGGGGTCAGTCTGTGGAACAATTAAGGAGACAATTGACGAAATTAGAGAAAAAGGAGAAAAAGTGGGGTTGCTTAAAATAATAACTTATCGCCCCTTTCCTGCCGAAGCGATTTATCAGGCATTAAGAAATGCGAAAGAAATTGCCGTATTAGAGAAGGCGATTTCTTTAGGTAGCGGGGGACCTTTGTGTACGGAGATAAAGTCTATCTTTCAGACCAAAAAAGAAAAACCTAAAATAAGTGGGTTTGTAGCGGGATTAGGAGGTAGGGATATTACCAAGAAGGTAATAAATAAAGTTTTCGAGAAACTTTCCGGTGAACAAACTGATTGTGAGTTTGTTGATTTGAGATTGAATAATAATTAGTGAATCAAAAGGTGTAAACATATAGAGGTAAGATAAATGGTGCAAAATTCTACACAAAAAATTTACAAACCGTTACTTACGCCCGGACATACTGCTTGTGGAGGTTGCGGACAAGCGTTAGCAGCAAGGCTCGTGGTGGATATTGCTGGTCCTAATGTTATAGTGGTAAATAATACCGGTTGTCTGGAAGTTTTCTCCACCGCCTATCCGGAATCTTCTTGGGAGGTTCCCTTTATTCATTCTCTTTTTGAGAACGCGGGAGCGGTTGCGTCGGGTGTAGAATCTGCTTTGAAATATTTAGGGAAAGAGAATCAAATCAATGTTATTGCTCAAGCAGGAGATGGAGGAACCGCTGACATTGGGCTTCAGGCACTTTCCGGAATGTGGGAAAGAGGGCATAATGTGTTGAGTATCTGTTATGATAATGAGGCTTATATGAACACCGGTATTCAACGTTCCGGACTTACTCCTTTAGATACCAATACTACGACCAGTCCTGTGGGTAAGTTGTCTTATGGTAACATCAGACCAAAGAAAAATATGGTAGAGATTGCGGTAGCCCATGGGATACCCTATGTTGCTTCTGCGAGTGTAGGTTTTTTCCGTGATCTGCAGAGAAAAGTTAAAAAGGCTTTATCTTTAAAGGGCCCAAAATTTATACATATCCACTGTCCTTGTCCGTTAGGGTGGCGCCATGAACCCAACCTAACACTTGAAGTAGCAAAAATGGCGGTGGAGACAGGACTTTTTCCCCTGTTGGAATTTGAATCAGGAAAACTTATTAATGTATATAAGATAAAAGAATTCAAACCAGTAGAAGAATACCTCAAGCTCCAAGGAAGATTTAAACATCTGCTCTTACCTGAGGCAAAAGCAGAACTTGCTCGTGTACAGGAAATTGCAAATGGCAATATAGAGAGATATGGACTCCTCGCCAAATAATTATTCCAGCCAGAAATCCATTATAATATATTCATCGGAAAAAGGGGTTAATCATCTAAATAGAGGAAGAAGGAGGTTACAATGATATATCAAGAAGAAAGCGAATTGTATTTAAATTTGGAAGAAGCGATAAAGTTGATTAAAGACAGGATTAAAATTAAAGATGCTCTTATTATTAAGGAAAGGTTTATTGACGACTTGGTAGAAACTCTTTGTTTGAGCGATGAGCAGAAAGTAAAGGATAGGGTATTTGAGATTATTTGGGTTACCGCTCAGGAATTAGGTATTTATCCTTCTTCTATTCAGAGACTGTATGAGGTGCGCGGGAAGGGTAAGATTAAAGGCTTTACCGTACCGGCGATTAATCTACGCGGGCTCACCTACGAATTAGCCAGAGCAGTTATCAGGACCGCCATTAAGACAAATGCGGGTGCTTTTATCTTTGAGATCGCCCGTTCAGAAATTGGCTATACCAATCAGAGACCGCAAGAGTATGCGGGAGTTTGTATTGCTTCGGCAATAAAAGAAGGTTATAAAGGTCCTATATTTATTCAGGGAGACCATTTCCAGTTGAATGCCAAGAAATATAAAGAGAATCCTCAGAAGGAAATAGAGGGGTTAAAAGAATTGATTATGGAAGCAGTCCATTATGGTTTTTACAATATTGACATTGATAGCTCAACGCTTGTAGATTTGTCTAAACCCACAATTAAGGAACAGCAGAGATTAAATTTTGAGATTGCCGGAGAGATGACCCGTTTCATACGTCAAATCCAGCCTAAAGGGGTGGAAATTTCTATCGGGGCAGAAATAGGAGAGGTGGGTGGGAAAAATTCTACTCCTGAAGAATTAGATGGTTTTATGGAAGGTTATCTGGAGTATATAGGAGATTTAAAAGGAATTAGTAAGATAAGCGTTCAGACGGGAACCTCTCACGGAGGAGTAGTTCTACCCGATGGAACAGTAGCAAAAGTTAAACTCGATTTTGACACTCTGGAGAAACTTTCCCGCTTAGCACGTGAGAAGTATAAACTCGCGGGTGCTGTTCAACATGGAGCTTCTACTCTACCCGCCGAAGCGTTTCATAAATTTCCCGAGACCGAAACTGCAGAGGTACATCTGGCAACAGAATTTCAGAATATGATTTTTGATTCAAAACATTTTCCCACTGAGCTAAAGGAAAAAATTTACTCCTGGATTAAAGAAAACCTTTCTAATGAGAGAGAAGAGGGGCAGACGGACGAACAGTTCTATTACAAGACACGCAAGAAAGCTTTTGGTCCATTTAAGAAAGAACTGATGGGATTACCCGAAGATATTCGGGGGAAAATTAGAGAAGAGTTAGAAGCAAAATTTGATTTTTTGTTCAAAGAGTTGAGGATTGTAGACACTAAAGAGATGGTAGACCAGTTTATTAAAGTGAAAAGATTACCTTTTGTACAGAAAGAGGGACTTGTGAAAGGATTAGAAAGTTTTGAAGGGGGAGAATAAGGCGCATCTTTTTGGGGGAATATTTTTATAAAAGCGGAAGGGCACTTCCGCTTTTATTTTGCCATTAGTGTTATAATGAAAATCATAATCGGAGATTTATTCATTTTTATCATAAATATATTCCTTTTGTAGAGGCTGTTTACGGAAACAGTGTATATGCTTTTCCTAAGGAAGGGGTTTTATTCAAACTTTATGTAAGCCCTTCCGGTTTTTCTTTAAAAGAAGGAACTTTTTGATAAGAAATTCTTGACAATTTATCGTGAGATATTGTATTTATATATAAAAACAAAAATATGCGAATGGGTAAATTGGAATGAAAAAAGAAAGTTTTCTATCTTTCCATCTTATTGGTGATTTCAAATCCCCTGTTTTTATAGAAGAGCCAGGGAAAATTAAAAAGATACTTTGGGAAGCGGCGAAAGTAGCCAATAATACTCCTTTAAAAGTAGCTGTACATAAGTTTCCCGGTCAGGGAATAACTGGTGTGGTTATTCTGGCAGAGTCTCACATTGCTATTCATACCTGGCCAGAGCACGGATATCTGGCAATAGACATCTTTACCTGCGGGAAGAACACCCGCCCTTATGCTGCATTGGAGTATCTTAAAAAAGTTTTCTCTCCTAAAAAAGTAAAGATTAAGTTGCTTAAGAGAGGCTGAAAAAAGTCTTATGCGGAAAATTTCTTTTGATGAAAAAAAATGGTTTCTAGAAACTCCTTTTCCCGGCGTAAGAAGATGTAAAAGAGATCTCTTTTTTGTACAGAGAGAGATTCTCAAAAAAAGAACAAAATTTCAGGAAATTTTTATATTTTCTACTCCCGGTTTTGGTAAGATGCTTGCTCTTGATGGAATAATTCAATTTTCTCAACTGGATGAAGCCATATATCATGAGACCATGGCGCACACTGCACTGCTTACCCATTCTTCTCCCCGGAGAGTTCTTATTATTGGGGGAGGTGATGGGGGAGTATTGCGTGAAGTTTGTCGGTATAAAGAATTAAAAGAGATTCATATGGTAGAGATAGATGAAGAAGTTCCTTACTTATGTCAGAGATATCTTCCGTTTGTCTCAAAAGGGGCTTTTAAGGATAGGAGGGTCAGTCTATTTTACGAAGACGGAGCGGGATTTGTAAAAAAATGTAAAATTTCTTATGATGTTAT
>JBFWKV010000051.1:0-7877 GCA_050252475.1 Candidatus Omnitrophota bacterium
CCTTTTAATTGTCTAAGATACAATCCTCTCACTTGGTTAAAAAAATTGATATACTCCTCTGTTCTATAATCAGGATAAGTTGTGTCAAAATAGCGAAAACTTCCTTCACGAAAATACAAAGTCACTTCTGCATATATTCCTTTCTTTAGATAAATACGGTGAAAATAATTTTTGGTAGTAGCAAGAACAAGTTTAGAATCGGTAATATAACCGGGATCCAGATTGATCTGGCGTTTATTGTTCGGCGCAAAAATCTTCTCTAATTTATTCGTAAAAAGTTTAATCTCGGCAATCCGGTCAGGCATAATTAATTTTTTAAAGGACAAAAACTTGCGTTTTAAATCTTTCCCCATTTCTTTCTCATAATAGTTTGTCTTATCAAAAGGGAAAATATTGCTTTCTAAATCTATTTTCCCAAATTTGTGCTCTAATTTATCTTTTATTCTATAAAAAATATCCTCCTTGTTAAAAATTATGCCCATAATCAATTTTACTGGTCTTGGAAAACAAACTTTCCCCATTTCTCACAATTTCTCCAGATACATATAATTCTTCCTTTAATCATAAACCTGCAAGCTAAATCTCAAAATCCTCGGTTCTTATACTCATGAGAAATTCTGCATTTGTTTTTGTTTTAGAAAGTTTAGAGATAAGAAACTGCATTGCTTCTTCAGGATTCAAGGTATGTAATGCTTTTCTGAGAATCCAGAGTCGCTTTAATTCGTCCGGGTCCAGAAGCAACTCTTCTCTTCGCGTCGCAGATTTGCTTATGTCAATCGCGGGATAAATTTTTTTCTGGAAGAGTTCTCTATTCAGCTGAATCTCCATATTTCCTGTTCCTTTAAACTCTTCAAAAATAACATCGTCCATACGACTTCCTGTATCTACTAAAGCAGTGGCAATAATAGTAAGACTACCTCCCTCTTCCACACATCTTGCCGAACCAAAAAAACGTTTCGGTTTAATAAGGGCAGTGGCATCAATACCTCCGGAAAGAACCCTTCCGCTGTGAGGTGCTATAGTGTTATAAGCGCGGGCTAAACGGGTCATACTGTCAAGAAGAATTACTACATCTCTTTTGTTCTCCACCAATCTCTTTGCCTTTTCCAGAACTATTTCTGCTACCTGGATATGCCTCTCGGCAGGTTCATCAAATGTGGAAGAAATCACTTCTGCCTTAACCGAACGTTGCATATCAGTTACCTCTTCCGGACGCTCATCTATAAGAAGAATAATTAAAACAATGTCAGGATAGTTTTTAGTAATACTATTAGCAATCTTTTGCAAAAGTATGGTCTTTCCACTATAAGGGGGAGCAACAATTAATCCTCGCTGACCCATCCCGATGGGGGTAAGCAAGTCTATAATTCTTGTAGAAATTTCATCAGGTGTGGTCTCCAGTACAATTCTTTTCTGCGGATAAAGAGGGGTTAGATTATCAAAGAATATCTTATCCTTTCTCTCTTCAGGATCACCCAGATTTATTGCCTCTACCTTGAGAAGTGCAAAGTAACGTTCGCCTTCCTTGGGTGGTCTAATCTGACCGCTTACAATGTCTCCAGTCTTCAAATCAAATTTCCTTATCTGTGAAGGAGAAACATATATATCATCGGGCGAAGGCAGGTAGTTATAATTCGGACTACGCAAAAATCCAAAACCTTCAGGAAGAATTTCTAAAACCCCCTCCCCAAACATAAACCCCTCTCTCTCGGCTTGTGCCTGGAGGATTTTAAAAATAAGGTCCTGTTTTTTCATCCCACTCACACCATTAACATTTAGCTCCTTGGCTAATCTATTTAGCTCAGATATTTTCATCTCCTTAAGTCGTACAATATCCAGTTTCTCTCCCTTGTTGTTGGTATTATTATTTACTTGTTCTGATTGTTGATTATTTTTTTCCATATCTCACCTACCTGCCTTTCTGTAAAATTTAAGGTTTTAGTATTGTCAATAACAAAATCGGCACGGGAAAACTTCTTCCGAAATGATAACTGAAAACGCCGTCTTTTCTTAAATTCTTCTTCTGAAATTTTCAATTTAAATCTTGCTCTCTGAGAGGCCTGTTTAAGATGTGCCTTGACTAAAATCACATAATCAACCAACCTGTCCAAGCCAGTTTCTATAAGCAAAGGAGCATCTATAACTAAAACCTTTATATTATACTTACGAGCCTCCTCTATTTTCTGTTTTATTATCTTTATTACTTCGGGATGGATGATTTTACACAGAAGACGCCAGTTTTTTAGATTGTGAAATCCAACTCCGGCTAATTTTTTACGGTCTATTATACCTGAAGAAGCTAAAATTCCTCTCCCAAATTTTTTAATGAGCTTTTTCCTGACAGCCCTATGGGTTTTGAGTAAACGATGAACAATTTTATCCGCATCAATAACTTTTGCTCCCCGACGAGAAAAAATTTTTGCTACTGTGCTTTTGCCTGCTCCAATACCGCCGGTAATCCCTACTATTATCATAAAGATAAAAAGTCTTCTATCTAATAGGAAGGAGAGAATTGGATGCTTTTAAAATTTTGCGATAGAGTTTTAAATACTTCTGAGCTGAAACTTTCCAGGAGAAATCTGCCTCCATTGCTCTTTTTATCAAACGCATCCAGGCTTTTTTATCTTTATATACCGAAAGAGCACGTTTTATTGCTTCCAATAGACTTACAGAACTGTAGGCGGTGAAAGTAAAACCATTCCCTGTATCAGAATGAGGTTCGTAATCTACAATCGTATCAGCGAGTCCTCCCGTTTTCCTCACCACCGGAATAGTCCCATATTTTAAACTTATCATCTGTCCCAACCCACAAGGTTCAAACCGAGAAGGCATAAGAAAAATATCCGAACCTGCATAAATCTTTCTTGCCAAATCGGCATCAAATTTCAGGTTTATGGATGTCTTACGAGGATATCTCACTTTAATCTGCTCAAAAATTTCATGATAAACCTTATCACCTGTCCCTAAAAGGATAAACTGTAAATCCATCTTGCAGAGAGTATCAATAATGGGGGCTAAAATATCCAAGCCTTTCTGGTCGGCCAGACGAGTAATAATTCCCAGAAGAGGAATTTCTTTGTTAATCTCCAAACCTGCTTCCAACTGAAGGTATTCTTTATTCACATATTTCTTCTTAATGGTATTAAAAGAATATTTACAGGGAATAACCGGGTCTTTTAAAGGATGCCAAATATTATAGTCAATGCCATTAAGTATACCTATTAAGTTATCCTTACGTTTGGCAAGAAGTCCTTCCAGTCCGCAACCAAATTCTTTAGTCTGTATCTCCTTACTATAAGTAGGACTGACCGTAGTAATAAAATCAGAAAATATCAAACCACCTTTCATAATGTTCACTTTGTCGTAGAATTCAAAGCCATCTATATTAAATAGAGACCAATCTAAACCGGTGCGGGGAAACTGTTCCTTAGGAAAGATTCCCTGATAGGCAAGATTATGAATAGTAAAGACTGTTTTGGTATTCTTGAAAAAAGGGTCTTCTTTAAATATAGTTTTCAAATATACGGGAACCAGTGCGGTTTGCCAGTCGTTACAATGAATAATATCGGGAGAAAAATTATTCTCCTTTGCTACATTAAATACCTCTCTTGAAAAATAGGCAAATCTATCAAGATTATCCGGGTAATCCCCTTCGGGGGTTCCGTAGAGAAAATCACGGTTAAAATATTCACGATGTTCAACAAAATAAACTATTACTTGATTCCCCAAAAATCCCTTATTACCATTTGTTTTTATATTTTTATAACGGGGCATCACCACCCTTATATCACAACCAAGTTTCTCCAGAGCAACAGGCAAAGAACCTGCTACATCTGCCAGTCCGCCGGTTTTTGCAAAAGGTTCAACTTCACTCGCTACATACAAAATCTTTAGATTCTCTGCCAATTTCTCCTCCTTTCTATAAAAGTCTAGGGGTTGTTTATTTCTTTCATTTCTAACCAGTTGAAGCCGGTTCTTAAACTTACCTTCAGGGGGATGTCTAATTTTACCACATTTTCCATTTCTTTTCTAACTATTTCTTTTAAATCATCAAGAAACCTCTGATGAAATTCAAAAAGAAGTTCATCGTGTATCTGTAAAATGATATAAGCATCAAATTTTCTCTCTGAAATTGCTTTGCTTACATTAAGCATAGCCAGCTTAATAATATCCGCTGCCGAACCTTGCACTGGAGTATTAATTGCTATCCTCTCAGAAAACTGCCGTAGTGTTTGCTGTGGACTATTTATGTGGGGAATGTATCTTCTCCGCTTGAGTATGGTAGTCACATAGCCATTTTCTCTCGCCTCTTTTATCTTTTCTTCTATATACTTCTTTACTCCCGGATAACGCACAAAATATGCTTCAATGAATCTTTCTGCTTCCTGCAGATCAATATCCAGCTCTTTGGCTAAACCAAAAGGACTCATACCATAAACAATACCAAAATTGATGGTTTTCGCAATACTGCGCATCTGGGGAGTAATTTTATCCATTGGCAGAGAAAAAATAATAGAAGCGGTATGGGTATGAATATCTATTCCGTTATTAAAAGCATCGATTAATGCTTTATCCCGGGAAAGATGAGCCAGAATTCTCAATTCTATCTGAGAATAATCTGCAGAGAGAAGTAAATGTTCTTTATCCGGTACCGCTATTGCTTTACGGATCTGGCGACCAAATTCGGTCTTTATGGGAATATTTTGTAGATTGGGATTGCTGGAACTCAATCTTCCTGTCTCGGTGCTTACCTGACTGAAGTTAGAATGTACCCTTCCTGTCTTATTGTCTATAGACGCTAAAAGACCATCTACATAGGTTGATTTTAACTTGGTAAGTTCTCTGTATTCTAAAATTAAGGCAGGAAGAGGATGCAATTTGGATAATTTAACCAAAACCTCCTCATCGGTAGAAGGTCCGGTTTTAACTTTCTTCATTACCGGAAGTTTAAGATTCTCAAAAAGAATCTTCCGCATTTGTTTGGGAGAATCAAGATTAAACTCCTCCCCTGAAATCCTAAAAATTTCTTTTTCTATCCCAGTAATTCTTCTCTTTAAATCCTCTGAAAGATCCTGTAAAAAATTAACATCGACATAAACCCCTTTCTTCTCCATAGCATACAAAACATCTACCAAAGGCAGTTCCAGATTAACATATAACTCAAGAAGTTGCTTCTCTTTGAGTTTCTGCTCTAACACTTCAGAAAGCAAAAAGATAATTTTTACTGTTTCTTTTTCATAAATATCCTGTGAAATATTCCCATGCAGGGAAATATCCAAATACTCAAACGCTATATCCTCAACTGTGTAGCCTGAAGAAGAGGGATTTAAGAGATAACTTGCAAGCATAACATCAAGTACATATCCTTTTATTTCCATACCATTACTATCAACTAAGGACTTTATTTTCTTAAAATCATGACATATTTTCTCTAAAGATTCATCTGCAAAAATAAGCATTAACTCTTCCTTACCTATTTCAGAAATGTTTCTATCCAGAGAGATAAATAATATTTCTTCCCCATAAAAAATATAAACACCTTTCAATATAGAATTATCATCTGTTTTCAAAACAAAAGAAAATTTCTTTTTATCCCTCAATTTCTTTAAGTAAAGACTCCAGTCTATTTTTTTACCAATCTCAATAGTCTCAATCTCTGCTCTGTTTTCTTCTTCTTTAAGCAAATCTTTGAGTAAATGTTTAAACTCCAGTTCCTTAAAAATACTCACAAGTCTGTTTTTGTCGGGAGGTTTTATCCGCATATCCTCAAGGTTGACTTCCAGGGGAATGTCTCTATCTAAAAGTGCAAGTTTTCTATTAAGGAAAATCTTTTCCTTTTCTCTTTCTATGGTCTTAATTAGATTTTCTTTCTCTATCTCATCTTTATGGGCAAAAAGATTGTCAAGAGAACGAAATTTTTTAAGCAGGTCTCTGGCAGTTTTCTCTCCAATCCCTTTGATACCGGGAATATTGTCTGTAGAATCACCGGTTAGAGCAAGAAAATCAGGAATAGCCTCAGGCTCAACTCCAAATTTTTCCCGAATATATGTAAGGTCATAAAGAGGATTTTCTTTATTGTAAGGATTATAAACACAAATTCCGTTACTCACCAGTTGTAGAACATCTTTGTCCGCCGTAACTATACAAATAAGCAACTGTGGGCTCTGTAATTTATGGACGATGGTAGCTATGATATCATCTGCTTCGTATCCTTCTTTTTCAAATATGGGAATATTGTATGCCCCTACTATTTGTTTTATCATATCCAGTTGCACCACAAGTTCCTCCGGCATAGGTGGTCGTTTAATTTTGTAATCTTCAAATAATTTATGTCTGAAGGTAGGACCCTTCCTATCAAAAGCCACTGCTAAATATTGAGGATTATTCTGTTTAATTATCCTGTTTAACATATTAACGAAGCCATAAATGGCATTTGTGGGAACCCCTTGAGAAGTAGAAAGTCCTCTTATCGCATAATACGCACGATAACAAAAAGAGTTTCCATCAATAATAAATAACTTTTCTCTTTCCGGGGATAACAAAGACATCTCTCTGAATAAATCTGGGATTATATAAATTATGTGAACTGATACCTCTTTGGAATTTTTCTACTGCTGAGGAATGAGTTCAAGAATTTTTTCAAATTCTTCTTTTGCAAGAGCATAATTTCCCTGTCGGTAATAGGTCATTGCCTGTTCATAATGAAGATAAATATTCATCTCTCGTGTCTTAGCAAAAACATCCTGATAAAGTTGGGCAAGTTCTGGATCATTGGGTAAAAGCTCGTAAGCTTCCTTAAAAAGAGGAAGTGCGTTCAAATAATCTCCTTTTCTGTAGAAAACCATTGCTTCATCATATAACTTCTTTGCCTTAACTATCCGCACTTCTTTATCCTTCTCCAATGAAATCGCTACCTCCTGCGCAAGCAGTCTTGCTTCCAATTCTTTCGCTTTGTCGGGAGCGTAATGCCACATCTTCTCCCAGCATTTTTGTGTCCAGAAATCATCTTTATTGCCTAATTCAATCCGGCGCATCCAGTGCTCTACCGCCTTATCGTACATCTTTTTTGTTTCGTAGAAGAAAGCAAGATTGGAATGTGCCTCCGCAAAATTCGGATTTATGGAAATGGCTTTAAGGTATGCTGCTTCGGCTTTGTCCATGTATCCCTTCATCTCATAAATTATTCCCAGATCGTTATAGACTACTGCATAATAAGGGTCAAGAGAAACTGCTTTCTGATAATACACCAAGGCGGTTTCAATATCTCCGCTCATCTGAGCAGTATAACCGCGATTACGATATTCAACTGCCTCTTTCTGAAAAACCTGGGCTCTACATAACCCGCTCCATAATAAAACCCAACTCGTTAGCCATAAGAACAATTTAACTTTTTTATACCTCTTAGCCATATATCCCCATCCTTGTTTAATACCTATATTATACACATTAGGGAATGTTTAATACAATAGGCTCTTCTTCGCGTGTTTCCTGAATAAGTTTTTCCTTCTCGGTACTTATTAAGATTTCTTCCGGGGCTTTATATAACGGGTTAAGCATAAGTAGCTGATTAATCTTTTCAATCGCCAGGCTGAAATTTCCCTCGCTAAGAGCGTTTCTGCCCTCCTCGTATATTCTTTCAACTTCGCTTAAGTTATAAAATTCTTTCTTCAGTGGCATATTCTCCTCCTCGCGGGAAACTGTTTTCTTATGCTCAGTCTTAGGCAAAACTAACTTTTCTTCAGAAGGTAAATCTTCCTTCTTTTCTTCTGCATGAAGAGGAAGAGATGAGGCTTCATAACTCTTTAACATGGCTAAAGCCTTTTTGTACCAGAAATCTTTTTTCTTGCCTAATCTTATTCTCTCTTTTAGATAAAAGA
>JBFWKV010000052.1:0-7827 GCA_050252475.1 Candidatus Omnitrophota bacterium
TATTTATTTTAACTTTCCCCTTCAGAAAAATTGGCTCAAGTATGGCTCTGTCTATTTCAAGCACCGGGTTCTCGGCGATGCTCTTTAATTTGATCCTTATTTTTACTTTCCAGGTCTATTATGGATATTTGTTCCACTGGATTGGGATTCTGGTCTCTGTTTTTATGGGTGGAATAGCCCTGGGAGGATATTTTTCCACAATGAATCTGGGTAGGATTAAGAATGACTATTTATATTTTTCTGGGACAGAGATATCAATCTTTTTATTTGCTTTATTTCTTCCTCTCATATTCACCTTTACTCTGGGAAATCCATTTATTTTTCTTTTCCTTTCTCTTATAGGAGGAATACTTATAGGAATCCAATTTCCTTTAGCCAATAAGATTTATTTAAGAAATAGTTTGAATTTAAGCAAGACTGCGGGATTACTTTACAGCGCAGATTTATTAGGTGGTTGGTTAGGTGGTATGTTGGGAGGAATTTTTATTTTACCTCTTCTGGGAGTTTATGGAAGCTGTTTGGTTATTTCTTCTCTTAAATTAGCCAGCTTTATTGTTTTTTACTTTACACGGAAAACTTAAGAGTATGAGAAAGATTTTTTTCCTTAAAGTAATTCTCGTTTTAATAATAGGTATATCTTTTACATATTTTACTATAAATAAAATTGAGCGGATAATAAAAGAGAAAAAATTGCTTACAAAAAGGAAACTTGCCTGGCGAGAATTGAAGGAAGACTTAGAAGATAGATTAAAAAGCTTCAAAGGGAAAGCAGGTATATTAATTAAAGACCTCAAGACAAATTGGGTTATTTCTTTTAATGAAAAAGAAACTTTTCCTGCGGCGAGTTTAATAAAAGTGCCCATCATGCTTGCCTGTTTTGAGGCGGTCAAGGAAAAAAGATTAAGCCTGGATGAGGTTGTAAAATTAAAATCTTCGCAGAAAACTTCCGGTTCAGGGATATTGAAAAATTTACCCGCAGGAAAAACCTTCACTATAGAACGCCTCATTGAACTTATGATTACCGTTAGTGACAATACCGCTACGAACATATTGATAGAGAAATTAGGCTTTGACTATTTGAATAATTATTTCCAGAGGATAGGGCTTAAAAATACTAAGCTTTTACGTAAGATGATGGATTTTCAGCAACGTGATAAAGGGATAGATAACTTTACCAATGCCAAAGATATTGCGTATGTTTTTGAATATATTTATCGCCGCCGGGCAAAAGAAAACCTCTATCAGAAAGGCATAAATTTTCTTCAGGCACAGAAATATCGCGACCGCATTTCTGCAAAGCTTCCTTCTGCAATTAAAGTTGCTCATAAAACAGGACTTGAACGGAAAGCTTGCCATGATGCGGGAATAATTTTTGGGGCTAAAGGAGATTTTCTTATTGTGGTTTTGACTGACAAAAGAGGGGGGGCAAGAATAGCGAAGCAGTTTATTGCCGATATATCTTTGCGGGTCTACAATTATTATTCTCATTTTTAGGATTAACATATGCAAAATAAAACTTGACAAAAATTAATAAGGGAAGATAAAATAAAAAGAAAAGGAAATAAAAATAAAATAAAATAAATTTAAAATTCATAAATTAAAAAGGATAGGGAGAAGATGAGTAAAAAAATTATTTTTTCTCTAATTTTATGCTTTTTTATCACCGCTTGTGGTAAAAAAGAAAGTAAAGAAACAATTCCCACCATTAAAGTAGCCTTCTGGGGAACGCCGGAGGAGGTAGAGATTATAGAAAGTATAATAAACCCCTGGCAGAAAGAACATCCCGAAATTAAAGTGGAATTACAACACACACCTTTTGCAGGTTATGTGAACAAAATTTTGACCAGGATTGCTGGTGGGGCTCCTCCTGATGTGATATGCGCAGAAGCAAATCTCTTTGTAAGCTTATGGACCAAAGGGATATTCCTGAATTTAAATCCTTTTCTGGAAAAAGAAAAAGATTTCTCTATAGAAGATTTCTTCCCCGAAGTAGTTAAGCGGTTCACCGTAGATGGTAAGGTTTATGGCATACCTCGGGATACTGCTCCTTTTGCCTGTGTTTATTATAATAAAAAGATTTTTGATGAGAAGAATATCCCTTATCCAACCGATGATTGGACATGGCAGGATTTGTTAGATAAAGCCAAGGCTCTTACAGAATATAATGAAGAGGGAAGAGTCGTGCGTTATGGTTTTTATGGATGGGCATGGCAGAATTTTGTCTATTCTAACGGGGGTGCGCTGGTAGATAATGTGGAAAAACCCACCGTCTGTCTTTTAGATCGACCGGAAGCGATTGAAGGTTTAGAATTTTATGTTGATTTAATTCATAAATATAAAGTAGCTCCTACTCCCATTGCTTTAATGAATTTGGGTATGGGGGTGCAAATGATGTTCATGTCGGGGAAATTGGCAATGTTTTCTTCCGGAATCTGGGAGACCCCCATTTTAAGGAAAGCAAAAGATCTTGATTGGGATGTGGTGATGTTTCCTAAAGGCCCCACGGGCATACGCGGATTTGGCACCGGCGGGAGTGCCTATGGGATTCTAAAAACCACAAAATATCCTAAAGAGGCCTGGGAAGTGGTTAAAGCACTTACCAATGAAAGAGCCCAGATAATTCTTGCCGATTCTGGTCTGGCTCAGCCGGCGAATCGGAAAATAGCAGAAAGCGAACATTTTGCTCTGGATAATAAACTTCCCAAAAATAAGAAAATGCTTAACGAAGCAGTCAAATATATTACTTATGAGCCTTTCCATGCGCGCTGGAGGGAGATTAACGAATTGTATATTGTACCTGAGTTAGATATGGTTTTTAATGGGCATAAAACTGTGCGCGAAGCAATTTCTAAAATAGTTCCCGAGATAAATAAATTGTTAAAACAATAAAATAAATAAGGAGGGGAGAGATATGGGAGAAGAGATTTTTGGCGAAGAAATGATTAGTGACCGTGAAAGAAAGAATTGGGTGATATTAGATTTGATTCGGCGCAAAGGACCAATTACCCGCACGGAGATTTCTAAGGAAACTCAACTCAATATAGTTACTGTCTCAAATTATATTAACAATTATATTCAAAAAGGATTGGTTATAGAGGGAGGGCTTGATGTTTCCAGCGGAGGCCGTAGGCCGGTAATGGTAGAGCTCAATCCTAAAGCGGGGTTTGTTCTGGGTGTAGGTCTTGATTTATTCAATATAATAGGTATAGTAACCGACCTTCGGGCAAATGTTTTAGTTAAAGTCAAGAAACCACGCCCGCGAGGTCCGGAAGATACAATTATAGATAACATTGTGGATTTGGTAGATGAGTTAGTGAGAAAATCGGAGCTGGAACCCTCTAAGATTAAAGGATTGGGAGTGGGTATACCTGGCATAGTGGACCGTCGAGTAGGGACTATTCGTTGGCCAAATCAGATGGGAAGTATTTACATCTCAACCTTAAAGAGCCTTCTGGAACAGAAGTTTGGCATTCCTACTTTTATAGAAAACGACGCTACCGTTGCTGCATGTGGAGAAAGAGAACTAGAGTTAGAATCAGGAGTGCAGAATATTCTCTTTATGTATTCAGGGGTGGGTTCGGGTATTATTATTAACGGTCAGGTGTATCGCGGAGCAAGTGGATGTGCGGGAGAACTGGGTATTCCCAATCTTACAGAAGAAGAAAAAAAGAGATGGGGAGGCATTGCCCGTTGGGAAGCAGATTTAGGATTAACCAGCCGAGCCATAGAGGCAATCAAGAATGGTGAAAAGACAAAAATTTTAGATATAGCTAATGGAGATATAAATAAGATTACCATGAAAACAGTCGTAGAAGCAGCAAAGGAAGGAGATGAGTTAGCAAACAGACTTGTAGAAGAAGCAGGAGTTGAACTAGGTATGCGCATTGCTTATCTGGTTAATTTTCTCAATCCGGAAGTAGTGGTAATTGGGGGAGGGATTGAGCGCGCAGGTGCGGTATTGCTTGATTCCATAAAACGCACGGTAAGAGCGAGAGCTTTTGAAGAGGTGGCTAATGTTGTACGGATCGTACCTACCCAGTTGGGAGAGGATTCAGTTGCCATGGGTGCAGTGAGTTTGGTAATTCAGGAGATATTTACCCATGTGATGATTTAATACAAAAGGGTAAAATTATTTAACAGTTATTTTTATATATAAAAGGAAAATAAAAATGGAATGCACACAGAAGAAAAATTTAGATTTTTGCACCTGTACTTACGAACCTTGCCCTCGTAAAGGGAAGTGTTGTGAATGTATAATTTATCACCGCAACAAAGGACAACTTCCTGGATGTCTTTTTCCTCCCGAGGTTGAAAAAACTTACGATCGTTCAATAAAAGCGTTTATCACTGCTTATAAAAAATAGGACTGATTATGGAAAATAAAAATAACGGTTTAATTGAGATGGAGCTTTTCAGGATTCAGATAGATGAGAACCGAGGAGAGCAGGTAATTGTGCTTAAAGAAAAGAATGGTAGCCGGCTAATGCCTATTGTTATCGGCATTGTGGAAGCTACTGCTATAAAGATGAAGGTCAGCGGTTTTTCTCCTCCTCGTCCTTTAACCCATGACTTGCTTAATAATACCATTAAAGAACTCAATGCCCATCTGGAACGGATTGTAGTAGAGAAGCTTGAGGACAATATCTTTTATGCTAAACTTGTAATCCGGGATGATGATGGTAATGTTAAAGAAGTAGATGCGCGTCCTTCCGATTCTATTGCCTTAGCCCTCCGCGCCAATGCCCCTATTTACGTACGTAATGAGGTATTAGAAAAATTAAGGACCACATGAATAGCTTTGAATTCCAAGCGACGGGAATTGGAAGCTTAGGTCATGTTAATTCTAAAGAAGCGGTATCTTTTGTCCTTGAGCTTTTCCCCGAGATTCCTTTCTGGGTTCAACTTCCCCAGCGCAGTTTTAAAGAGAATATGTATGTCCAATTCAGCGAAGGAATCCCCGGGATTGTGATTAAGGAAGAAGAAAGAAAAATTTATATTGACAGTAGAAAAATAAATGAAGATAACCTATCGGCTCTATACGAAAATTATCTCGCCGGAAAGACCGAATTATTCGGAATAAGTAAGGAATATGCCGAGGGATTCTACGAGTTTATAGAGCAGATAAAGGGTAAGAAAATTCCCTGTTCATTCCTGAAAGGGCAAATTACCGGACCGGTTAGTTTTATGCTTACCGTTACCGATGAAGGCAAAAAGCCGATTATCTATCATGAACAGATTGCCGACGCTGTTCTTAAAGTTATTACCATGAAAGCCAGGTGGCAAATAAAAAGATTGAAAGAGGTTTCTCAGAAAACGATTATCTTTATTGACGAGCCTTATCTGGCTTCTCTCGGTTCAGGTTATGTTAGTTTAGATTCTCGTGATGTGTGGGAAAAACTTGAGGAACTGATTGAGGAAATTCATAAAGAAAATGCTTTAGCGGGTATTCACTGCTGTGGTAATACCGATTGGGGATTATTAACCCAGACAAAAGCCGATATAATAAGTTTTGATGCTTATAATTTTAGCGAATCGCTGGTGGTGTATTCTGAGGCAATAAATGTTTTCTTAGAGAGAGGAGGAGTGATTGCCTGGGGAATAGTACCTACGGAATTAGAGGAAGGACGCATTGTAACCTCTGATTTATTAGAAAGATTGGTTGGTTTAATAGAGATGCTTGTAGCTAAAGGTGTTGAGAGAAATTTAATTTATAAGCAATCACTGATTACCCCCAGTTGTGGTTTGGGCAGTTTTTCGCTCCGGAGAGGAGAAGTAGTTTTACGGATTACTTCTCAATTATCGCAGAAGATACGGGGAAAATTATCCCTCATCAGGTAGTTATGAAGTTTAATCACCCCATTACCCGAAGAACTTTCCTGAAAAGAACCTGCTTATTCTGTCTCGGTCTGGGATTTTCTGGTTTTATAAAATCAATGCTAAGAGAAAGAATTGCTTTTGGAGATATTATATTCCGTAAGGGAATGCGGGAGGCAATGTTTTATAAACCTATAGATGAGGAAACAGTTCAATGCAATCTGTGTCCGCGTGAATGCACCCTGGCAAATGGACAGCGCAGTTTTTGCCGGGTGAGAGAACCGGAAAAAGGTAAGCTTTACAGTCTGGTTTACGGAATTGCCTGTGCGGTAAATATTGACCCGATAGAGAAAAAACCCATTTTCCATATGTTGCCGGGGAGTGCTTCTTTTTCTCTGGCTACTGCGGGATGTAATCTACGCTGTCAGTTCTGTCAGAACTGGACTATTTCGCAGGCGAGGCCAGAGGAGGTTGAGCAAATATATTTACCCCCCGAGGAGGTGGTTAAATTAGCGCGAGATAAAAATTGTGAATCTATCGCTTATACATATACCGAACCGACTATTTTCTATGAATATATGCTTGATACCGCAAAACTTGCTAAAGAGAGAGGGATAAAGAATGTCTATGTAACTGCCGGATATATAAATCCTGAACCGGCAAAACTTTTAGCCCAATATATTGATGCAGCAAATATTGACCTTAAGGCGTACGATGATGAATATCTGCAGAATATTTGTGCTCAGAAGCTCAAACCACTCCTTCGAGCAATAAAATTATTTAAAGATGCGGGGGTATGGGTAGAAATTACCAATTTAATTCTCCCCACGCTTAATGATGATAGAGAAAAAATTCGCCAGATGTGCTACTGGATAAAAGACAATTTAGGCGTGGATACACCTTTACACTTTTCCCGCTTCTCTCCGATGTATAAAATGGTGCATTTACCTCCCACACCGGTATCTACTCTTGAGGAGGCAAGAAAAATAGCCATGGAAATCGGCCTTAACTATGTTTATATTGGAAATGTTCCCGGTCATCCCGGCGAAAACACTTATTGTCCGGAATGTAAAGCCCTACTTATTGGAAGAAGAGGGTTCTTTTTAACTCAGTATAATTTGCATAAAAATAAATGCAGGTTTTGCCAGCGGGAAATAGCGGGAATCTGGCCGGAAAAATCCCCCTTAGTAAAAGGGGCGAGTTCCCTTTTTTAAAAAAGTACCTGACCCCTTTTTATTTTCTTGACATCCAGCAATATAAGGTTTAGAATATTAGGCAATTATTGTGAAAAAGTTCACAAATTCTAATATGAACCTATACTATTTTCCCAAAGATAAATGGTTTGATTTTCTTTCTCTCCTGGAGGGTGAATACCAGGTTTATGTTCCTACCTTGATGAAAGGAAAAGGTATTGCCTGTAAATTTGGTTTAGATTTACCCAGTAACGATTTTGGCCTGGTAAAATATTCTTCCTCCGAGAAAGTCGATTTTGTATTTAATGCTTATCGTCCGGCAGAACCCATTAAAACCTTCTTTACTTATCCTAAAGAAAAACTCGTACTCAAAAAAGAGAAATTTGCTATTATCGGGGTTAAGAATTGCGATTTATTTTCTCTGAAGATTCAGGACTATGTATTTCTGGAAGGGATTATTACTGACCCTTTTTATAAGGAGAGAAGAGATAATTCTTTAATTGTCTCCAGTGATTGCACTGCTTTTAAAGAAGTTTGCTTCTGTTTGGCTTTGGACATAAAGCCTTATCCCAAGGATGGTTTTGATATTAATCTTTCTTCTCTGGATGATGGTTTTGTGGTAGAAACAGCTTCTTTGAAAGGGGAAGAAATAGTCAAAAAAGGCAAAGATATCTTTTCTTTAGCCACTAATGAACAGATAATGAAACGCCTTGAAAAAAGAGAATTGTTTTCAGAAAGATTGATTAAACATATCGGGATTCATGATATTCCTAAGAAAGAGATTCTCCAGAAGATGGTTAAAGAAGGTTTTAATGAATCT
>JBFWKV010000053.1:0-7695 GCA_050252475.1 Candidatus Omnitrophota bacterium
CCGATTTGCATGATTTCATAAATCAACCCCTTTATACCTATTCCTCTGGTATGGTACTACGTTTGGGTTTTTCGATAGCCGTGCATATAAATTTTGACATATTATTAATTGATGAAATTCTTTCTGTAGGAGACATTTCTTTCCAGGAAAAATGTATTGAGAGAATTAACAGTTTTAAGGAAGAAGGCAAAACCCTGATTATAGCGTCTCAGTCTTTAGAGTTAATGAAAACACTCTGCCATAGAGCAGTGCTTCTGGAGAATGGCAAGATCCTTTTCTCAGGTGAACCAGAAAAGGTTATTGACAAATACTTAGAGGTTATCCAAGAAAAATGCATGGTAGAGAAAAGGATAAGTCAATATCCTGTTTTGCCTCGATATCCTGAGGATATAGAAAGAATAAAATCAGGCTGGGGAAGCTGTTTGGGAAGTGGCGAAGCAAAGATCTTAGAGGTAAAACTAAAGGGAAAAAATGGGGAAGAAAAAAGGGTATTTAAGAATGGTGAAACTTTGATTGTTGATGTAAAATATAAAGTGGAAAAAGAAATTAATTATCCCCATTTTGGAGTGGCTATTTTTCGCGAGGATTATATTTATTGTTACGGACCAAACACAGATTTTGACAAGATAAGAATAAAAAGATTAAATAAAGGAATAGGAAGTTTTAGTATTGAGTATAAAAAATTGATATTGGGTGCAGGAGATTATCGTCTTTCCGTAGCCCTCTGGGATAAAGAGGAAAAATCCCCTTATGATTATCATTATGCTTATTATAAATTTAGCATTGGCGAAAGGAGACGAGGTCCTAGTCCTTTAATTGATATACCCTGTTTTTTATTTTTTAATGGTGCGTGGAGAGAAAAATTATTGTGTCCATCTTTTGATAAGAACCAGGTAAGGAGAGATAATTTTATGGAAATTGAAAAGGTAATCTCTAAAGGAAGATGGGGGAGAGAAAAAAACACTTTTTCAACAAACGAGTTATTAAGATTACTATTAGAAATAAAAATTTTAGATAGGATAGATTCTCCTTTTGTTTATTTTCTTATAGAAAATGAGAATATGCTGATTCAAGAAGCTTGTTTTGAAATAGGAGATTATCTTAAACCCGGGATAATAAAAATGTTTTTATATTATCCAAAAGTTCCTTTATTAAGGGGAAAATATTCTCTAGCATTAGGAATTAGCTCAAAGAAAGAGGGAAAGATTTTCCAGTATTTTCCTAAATTAATTAATTGGGAATTTAAAACTGCCAAAAAAGACCACGGAATTGTTTATTTAGAACATCGTTGGAAATTAAACAATCCTTAAAGGAGGGAGTGGGATGAAGAAGCCACTGGTTTCTATAATTGTGGTAAATTACAATGGCAAAAGATTTCTTAAGGATTGTTTTGATTCCTTGATGAATCTCAATTATCCTAAGTCAAAACTTGAGATAATTATGGTAGATAATGGCTCAAATGATGGCTCAATAGAATTTGTTAAAGAAAACTATCCAAAGATTAGAATTCTAAAGAATGATGTCAATAACTACTGTCGTGCCAATAACTTAGGAATAAAACATGCTAAGGGTGAATATATTGCCTTTTTAAATAACGATACGAAGGTTGATAAAGAGTGGCTGAATGAACTGATAAAGGTAATTACCAGTGATGAAAACATTGGAGGGGTAGGGGGAAAAACCTTATATCCGGATGGTAAGATTTCTAATGTGGGACACTATGAATTACCTAATTTCTACTGGGGAGAGAAAGGAGCGGGGCAAGAGAAAACAGGTTATCAGAAAGTAGAAGAAAGACCGAGTCTCTGTGGAGTAGCAGTACTATATCCGAAGAGGATTTTCGAGAAAGTTGGATTACTTGATGAGGATTTTATCATTTATATGGAGGATATAGATATTTCCTATAGGATAAGAAAAGCGGGCTATAAGTTACTCTATGTTCCTCAAGCTATTGTCCATCATTATTTTCATGGGACAGGAAATCATGATTTATCTCGTTTCTATATTGAAAGGAATAGACTGCTTTTTCTGGCAAAGCATTATCCTCATATGTTAATGAGTTCTTTATTGGGAAATGGTTACTTTACTGCCCAAAAAGACTTAAATTCTACAGGTAAGATTTACAGCATTATTTCTGATGTGATTATCAAGCTTTTTAAGGAACATCCGGGCGAATACATAAAGGAAATTTTAAACCAGATTATTGAAGAGTTAAGAAAGATTTCTAATTATGAGAATGATTTATTGATTAAGAAAATTAATGAACAGACATATTTTCTAGAGAAAAATGACGAAAGGATTAAGGAATTGGAAAATAAGTTAGGTTTACTAAATCAAAAAAATATAGAAAAAGATAAGGAATTGGAAGAGAAAAAGTTAGAGATAGAGCAGAAATTGGGAGAGATAAGAAAACGGGATGAATGGCTAACAAATCTTAAAGAAGAAATAGTAAAACGAGAGGAGAAGATTAAAGAACAAGAAAATAAGATTAAAGAACAAGAGGAGTTGTTAGCTAAACTTAAAGAAGAGCTGAACTTGAAATCCCATTTACTTATTGAGAAGGAGAAGGAAATTGAAAATTATACTGAAAAAATATCACAAAATATTAAAGAAATTGAAAACTTAAGAAAGGCACTTGAAGAAAAAGATTTGGAAATAAATTTTATAAAAGAAAAAAACCTCAAACTCTCTAATTCTTTATCTGAACTGAATAAAAGTTATGAAGAAAAGAGTAAAGAACTTTCTCGTATTTCTACAGAATTAAAAAAAATATACGAATCCGAAGGTTATCGTTTTATTCTCTGGCCCCTCTGGCAGATAATTGCCTTTTTGAGAAATATAATTAAAGGAATATTTAGGTTAATTAGTGTTATCTTCCTTTCGCCCATTTTCATTTTCATTCCTTTTCTGTTTTTTTTTGAAGAAAAATTCTGGCAATTACTTTCTTCTTTTCTAAAGAGGAAGATTCCCAAACGAGATGTTGTTCCTTTTGAGAAATTAAAAATTAGTGTAGTAATCCCTCATTATAATCAAATTGAATTCCTTAAAGAGTGTCTCTCTTCCCTCTTTTCTTTAGATGAATTTAAAAATCAGGAAAATGAAGTTTTAGTTGTTGATGATGCCTCCAATAATGAGAGCATTAAATTTATTGAAACGAATTTTCCTCGGGTAAGAATTATTAGAAACAGAATAAATAGAGGATTCGGTTATTCTGCGGATAGGGGGATAAGAGAGGCAAAGAATGATTTAATTCTTTTACTCAACAATGATTGCATAGTAACAAAGGATTTTTTGGTTCCACTTATTCGTCATTTTCAGGATGAAAAAGTTTTTGCAGTGACTCCTAAATTTTACACCTGGGACAGAAAAAGCTTTTTGTGTGGAATGTGGATGGGCGAATTTAAGAATGGCTATATTCATTTCTGGAATGAGAAGGATACTAAAAATGGTGAAAAAATCTATGAAACCTCTCCTACAAGTTTTGCTATTGGCGCATGTATATTATTTAGAAAAAAGGATTATCTCTGGTTAGGGGGTTTTGATTCTTCATATCGGCCTTACTGCTGGGAAGATATAGACTTTTGTTATCGTGCCTGGAAGAGGGGACTCAAAGTCTTATATGAACCAGAAAGCATTGTTTATCATAAAAGAAAAGCAAGTATTGGTGAATATAAGCGCTCATTAGAGACAAAAAATGAGATTGTATTCATCTGGAAAAATATTACCGATTCTTCAATGCTTGTTTCTCATTTAATCAGATTGCCATTCAAAATATACCGTAATGGACTTTCTTTTCTTTTAGGTTTTATATGGGCTATAAGTTTACTTCCCTCTGTATTATTAAAGCGCCTTAATGAATGCAGGTTTGAGAAAATTCGAGACAAACACATATTAAGAGATATCACACTTTATTATAAAAATTTTGAAAAAAGAAAATTTTATATTCAAAACCAAAAAAGAAAAACTATATTAATGCTTACTCCTTTCCCTCCCTATAAACCAAAACACGGAGCACAACTGGTTATTTGGAATAGGCTTCAAGCTATATATAAAGAATACGATATTATTTTATTGACTTTTCTTGAGAATGGAAAACAATTTACTTATTTACCAGAATTAAAGTTATATTGCAAAGAGGTTTTTGCTTTTCTCCGCACTCCAGATAAAGTGAGCCTTATCCAGCGTTTGCTTTATCCTGAACCGCTCAGAAAACGTTATTCAAAGATTGAATTCAGAAATAAATTAAGAGAAATTATTGAGAAATACTCTATAGATTTGACATTGATAGAAACTTCCTTTATGATTCAATATGTTAACTATATAAAAGATATCCCTGTGATTCTTGAAGAGCATGATGCAAGTATTTTAAGTATATCTAAATCGTTCGAGAGGAGGGTAAATCACGGTTTAATTCGCAATTTATTTAACTGGGTAAAAAATAGAATATATTTAGTAAAATTGTACAAAAAGTTTGACAAAATTATTGTCTTTACCGAACCCGATGCAAAGCTTATTAAGAAGGTTAATCCATATTTAGATATTTCTATAATTCCTGTTGGACTTGACCTTGAATTGTTTAAGTCTGATAAAAAATATGAAAAAGATATCGATATATTGTTTGTAGGTCACTTTGCTCATTATCCGAATGTGGATGGGATGAAATATTTTTTCAAAAAAATCTATCCTTTTCTTAAAAAGAGACTGCCCAGTTTTGTTTTTAAGATTATTGGTTCAGGAATTAAAAAAGAAGAATTTATGTCTATATTTAAAATTGACCCTGAGGATAAGAATATAGAATTTATAGGAGAGATAGAAGAACACGAAAAAGTAATTGAATATCTATTTAGAACCAAGGTATTTATTACTCCCATAAGAATGGGGGGAGGAGTAAAAATCAAAGTTCTTGAGGCGATGGCAGCGGGAGTTTCTATGGTAGCAACCCATAATTCTATAAATGGGTTATGTTTACAATATAATGAGAACATTATCATTGCTAACCGTGCACCTTATTTTGCGGAAGGTATTATAAGATTACTCAAGGATAATGAATTAAGCCAGGAAATACCTTCTCAAACCACAAAGATGACTATTAAGAATTATGATAATTCTCTTGTGGGACATGCCATAAACTCTCTTTTTGAAAATTTGCTATATGTAATAAATAATGGTTCCAATAATGATATGTATCAATATATACATATAAATGCTACTAAAGGCAGAGAAGAGAAAAGCACAACAATACCGATTTGCTGTTCATGGGATTTAATAATGAGATGTAATTATAGGTGTCCGTATTGTTTTAATGATGGACATTGGGAAGATTTAGAAAAATTAAATTTTTTATATTCTACAGAGGAGTGGTTAAATTTCTGGAGGAGGGTTTATAATAAATACGGTGAAATTCATATAACCATATCTGGTGGAGAACCCTTTATTTATCCTGACTTTGTTAAATTACTTTCGAATATAACTAAAATGCATACCTTAGGTATTGTTACTAATCTATCTTGGAATATCAAAAATTTTATAAAAATTATGTCCCCTGAAAGGATTAAAATTTACCCGAGTTTTCATCCATATTCAACGGATATTAATAATTTTATGGATAAGATGCGAAAGCTAGATAATTTAGGGTGGAAATACCTTGGAGTAGTAATCGTAGCATATCCTCCTATACTTAAAGAGCTTGAATTTTATATTAATTTATTTAGACAAAACGGATTTTATCCTTGGATTAATCCTTATATTGGATATTACAATAATCGTAAATATCCAGAAAGCTACTCTGAGGAAGAAAGACGCTATTTATTTAAGGTAAGTGATAACAGAGATTTTGTTGAATATCAATTAAAAGGCTATTCTGGGAAAGGAAGATTATGTCATACCGGTGAATTTTACTTCCGTGTCCATCCCGATGGTTGGCTTTTTAGGTGTGCCAATTCTGTTCCGATAGGACATATAAAGAATCACAATTTTTCTCTTTCTTCTACACCTGTAATTTGCCAGTCAGAATTCTGTATGTGCTCAAATGAATATATCTATCTTGTTGGACAAGAAGATAAATTGCTTAATTATATTAATTCAAGTAAACCGAGATTATCAGTATAATACCATTACATGTTCTACACATTAAGTGTAAGCCTAGGTTTTTTTCTTTTATTCATTTTATCGGGTTATATCATAGGAAAAGCTATTCTAAGGAAATTTCTCTTTTTAAATACATTTGAAAGCTTTGCTCTTTCAGCAACTCTGGGTTGGGGATGTTTCGTTCAGTTGTTGGTATTGTTAGGATTTTTAGGGAAATTAGAAACTTCTCTCATTTTCTCTATTTTTATAGTGGTTTTTACAATTTCTGCATTATGGCTTATTTATGGAAGGAGATATCTAAAAAATAAACAAAATGATGTGTTTTTTAAAATTAAATTTAATTCCTGGCATTACTTAATACTAACTCCTTTCTTTTTATTATTTCTTGCTATACTATTTTATTTATGTTTATATCCTGTAACAGAATGGGATGCTGTAAGTTATCACTTGCCTTTAGCAAAAGAATTTGTTTCTCAAAAAAGAATCGTTCCCTCACCTTTTCTACGCTACCCAGTACAGCCATCTTTGATACAAATGTTTTTTATCCCTGCAATAATATTGGATAATCCACCGTTTGCAAGTATAACTCAATGTGCAATGTCAATTGTTCTGGCTTTTTTAATTTATTCCTTCTCAAAAAGGTTCATTAATCAGGATATAGGATTGTTATCAAGTTTTGTTTTTTTAACTTCACCTTTTGTCACTAGGTTTGGGACAGTACCTTATATAGATATAGGAGCAACTTTATTTTGTTTTGCTGCTTTTTATACAATGGTTGTGTGGTTTAAAGAGGAAAAATTAAAGTACTGTCTTCTCAGTGCCATTTTCTGGGGATTAGCCTTATCCTCTAAATACTACTCAATTTTATATTTTTTTATTGTAGCTTTAACAATGATGATTGCTTATGGTAAAAAGGCTAAATTATCCCAGTTTGTTCTTATGGGTTTGATTTCTGTAGCCTTGGCTTTCCCCTGGTATTTCCGGAGTAAGTTATACAGTGGAGATTGGTTTTTCCCTCTATTTATAAACAAAATAGAGAAACAAAGTTTTTGGAGTTGGGAAGATTATTATTCGCATTTAAATCATTTACGTTCACTGGGAGTAGAGAAAAATATTAAATCCATATTTCTCTTTCCCATAAATCTATTAACCAGGGGTAATTATTTTGATAAAAATTTAGGGATGATTATGGCAATATTCTGGATGAGTTTTCTTTTTATAAAAAGATGGACCAGATTTACTGCAGCATCTGTTATAATTATCATTGTTTATTTCCTCATTTGGTTTTATAATTTTCAAGATGTAAGATATCTTTTACCCATTTTTCCCCTTCTTTCTTTACTCTGTGGATGGGTGGTGAGGCATTTCTTTTATTATGTTAGGATTATGAACCGTCATTTTTTTATATGTTTAACAATAATTATATTGGTAATGGGGATTACTGATTTGGTAAAGGTAATAAGATGGAAGGGAACCTTTCCTATTACAGAAGTAGAGAAATCTAAATATTTATCAAAGTGGATTCCTACTTATAAAGCAATTCAATTTTTAAATACTATATCAGAGAAAGATGCGGTTGTCTATGCTTTTTTAGACGAAGGTTCGGTT
>JBFWKV010000054.1:0-7614 GCA_050252475.1 Candidatus Omnitrophota bacterium
GAAAAACAATCACCTCTACTTCACCTGAAAGGTCTTCTACCGTCATAATAGCCATAAGTTCATTTTGACGTCGGGTAGTAGTTTTCTTTAATTTTGATATCATCCCGCATAAGAATATTTCCTGTCCATCTTTTAAACTATTTAATTCTATAATTCTAACATTTGAATATTTTCTCATAAGTTCTTCAAATTTGGCTAGTGGATGCCCTGTAATATAAAATCCTAATAATTCTTTCTCAAAACTCAATAACTGATTTTCAGGCCACTCCTTTATGTCTGGAATAGGTTTATAATTTCGCTGGAAGACAGTGTTACTAAAAGAATCAAAAAAAGTAGATTGTCTTAATTGCCTATCTTTCTGGAGACTGTTTGCTACTTCAATTGCATTGTCCAATACCGCCATCAATTGAGCTCTCTTCAACCCAAACCTGTCGAAAACCCCACATTTTATCATGCTCTCAATTACTTTGTGGTTAACGATTCTTAAATCTACCTTCTCACAAAAATCATAAAGGTTTTTAAAATCTCCAGTAGCATTCCTTGTCTTTATTATTTCATTTACTGCTGTTTCTCCTACATTTTTTATTGCGGTAAGCCCAAAACGAATAGTATCAGAAGAAACGAGAGTAAAATTGGCAAAACTTTCATTTATATCAGGGGGTAAAACTTTTATATTTAATCTCGCACATTCGTTAATGTATTGAACTACTTTTTCTGTGTTATCTTTTTCACTTGTAAGTAAAGCAGTCATGAACTCGGCGGTAAAATTCGCTTTTAGATAAGCGGTGCGATAAGAAATTAGCGCATAGGCTGCTGAATGTGATTTATTAAAACCGTAACGCGCAAAGAGTTCCATCTGGTTAAAGATTTTGTTTGCCACATCTACATTTATACCATTTTGCAATGCTCCTTCAACAAAAGACTTCCTCGCCTTATCCATTACTTCCGGATTTTTCTTACTCATCGCCCGCCGTAACATATCTGCTTGAGCCATACTGAATCCCCCTATCTCAGAAGCAATACGCATCACTTGTTCTTGATATAAAATTATTCCATAAGTTTCTTTCAAAATGGGTTCCAATTTTTTATGATCATATCTTACAGGTATTTCTCCTTTCTTTCTTCGGATAAAATCCTCTACCATCCCCGCCCCCAGCGGTCCCGGACGGAAAAGTGCGAGTATTGCGATAATATCCTCAAATTTCTCCGGTTTTATTTTTTTCAGTAATTCCCTCATGCCATTACTTTCTAACTGAAATACTCCGATGGTTTCCCCTTTCTGCAACATCCTGAAAGTTTGTAAATCATCCAGGGGAATATTTTTTATGTCCAGGGATATATTTCTTGACCTTTTAATAATTTTTATTGTTTCGTCAATTACTGTAAGAGTCCTTAAGCCAAGAAAATCAATCTTCAGAAGGCCAATTTTCTCCAAAGCTTCCATCGCGTAACCGGTAATAGTCTGACCATCTCCTATTTTGCAGAGCGGGATATATTCAGTGAGCGGTTTTTCGGCTATCACTACTCCCGCGGCATGAGTAGAGATATGTCTTGTTAAACCTTCGAGAGAAATAGCAGTATCAATAAGCTTACGAATTTGAGGGTCATTTTCATATAAACTATATAACTGTGGCTCTATTTTTAAAGCTTGTTTAAGATCTATATTAGGGTCGTGAGGAATCAATTTCGCAATTTTATCTACTTCTCCATAAGGCATGTTAAAAGCTCTACCTACATCACGAACAACTGCACGCGCCATCATGGTTCCAAAAGTAACTATCTGAGCCACACATTCCCTACCATATTTTTTTACCACATAATCAATTACCTCTTGTCTTCTTTCGTAACAAAAATCTATGTCCATATCCGGCATACTTATTCTCTCAGGGTTAAGAAATCTTTCAAAAAGCAGTCCATATTTTAAAGGGTCTATATCAGTTATACCGAGGAGGTAACTTACTAAACTTCCTGCTGCTGAACCGCGTCCCGGTCCTACAGGAATATTTCGGGATTTGGCATAGTTAACGAAATCCCAGACAATCAAGAAATACCCTACAAAACCGGATTCTTTTATAATCTTTAATTCGTGTTCCAAACGTCTTAAAATTTCGTCTGTTGGATTTGTGTATCTTTTGCGCAATCCTTCCTCACATAATTCCTTTAAATATTCAAACTTTGTTTTACCTTCAGGAGGTGAAAAATATGGCAGATGTATCTGGTTAAAGTTTAATTCAAGATTGCATTGTTCAGTAATAGCTATAGTATTGGCTATGGCCTCGGGTATTTCATTAAAAACCTTCTGCATTTCTTCCGGTGGTTTGAAATAGAATTCATCGGATCCAAAACGCATACGATTAGGGTCATCTATATTGGTCTGCGTTTGAATACAGAGGAGAATCTCGTGAGCGCTTGCATCCTTTTTGTTTAGATAATGCACATCATTTGTAGCTACTAAAGGTATATTCAAGTCTTTAGCACATTGGATAGCCATCTTATTTATTCTTTTTTGCTCCTTCAAATTCTGATCTTGAATTTCAATATAGAAACTATTTTTCCCAAAAATCTGTTTAAAATCATCAAGGACTGAGAGTGCAGTTTTAATCTGTTGATTATTGAGAAGATAGGAAAGTTCTGATTTTAGACAACCGCTTAAACCAATTAATCCCCGTGAGTATTGTTTAAGCAATTCTTTATCTATTCGAGGCTTATAATAAAAACCTTCAAGATATCCTTTGGTAACAAGATTTATCAGATTTTTATAACCTTCTTCATCTTTAACTAAAATCGTAAAATGATAGGAAGCATCTTGAATACTGTTGGAGGTCTTCTCAAAACGGCTTTTAGGAGCAACGTAGACTTCACATCCAATTATAGGCTTAATACCTTTATTCATTGCCTCTTGATAAAAATCTATGGCACCAAACATATTTCCGTGATCAGTAATAGCTAAGGCAGGCATACGGTATTGATTGGCAAGATCAATAAGGTCGGTAATCGGACAGGCACCGTCTAAAAGGCTAAATTGGGTATGTACATGTAAGTGGACAAAATTAGCATGTTTCATCTTAACGTGATTTTACTTTCTTATCTCAGAGTAAGTTGTACTTACTTACCCATACCTACACGCTGGATACGTTGGAGAAGTTTTCCTTCGGTTTGTATAGAAGGTGCGATAATTATTTCTGCTGAATGCATTTCTTTTATATTCTTGGCTCCTAATGAACCCATTGCGGTTGCCAGTGCTCCTACGAGATTCTGTGAACCATCATCTATCCGGGCAGGTCCAAAAAGGATTTCTTCCAAGGTTCCCGCAGTGCCCACATAGATTCTGGTTCCCCGAGGAAGATTAAGATGCGGAGTTGCCATTCCCCAGTGATAACCACCCCCCGGAGCTTCTTTTGCCCGGGCAAAAGCAGAACCCACCATTACCGCATCCGCACCACAAGCAAATGCTTTGCAAATATCACCTCCAGTACGCATACCCCCATCGGTAATTATAGGAATGTATTTACCAGTTTTTTTGTAATAAAAATCCCTGGCTGCTGCACAGTCTACAGTAGCAGTAACCTGGGGAACGCCGATTCCCAGAACTCCTCTTGTAGTACAAGCTGCTCCGGGACCTATTCCTACCAGTATAGCAGCAGCTCCTGTTTCCATTAATTCTAAGGCAGTTTCATAGGTAACACAATTTCCTATAATTACCGGGATTTTCATTTTCTTGCAGAAATTAGCATAGTCAAGAACTTCGTACTGATGGGAAATATGCTTTGCGGTGGCAACTGTGGACTGAACCACAAATATATCTGCTCCTGCTTCATAAGCGATTTTGCCAAATTTTTCGGCGCGTTGGGGAATGCTTGATACTGCACAGGGAACTTTTGCTTTTTTTATCTCTTTGATTCTCTTCTCAATAAGTTTCTCTTTGATAGGTTCACGATAGATATTCTGTACCAGATGGGTTGCTTCCTCAGGACTTGCCTCAGCAATTTTCTTCAATACACGTTGAGGATTATCATAACGTGTTTGTACTCCCTCTAGATTAAGAACTGCTAAACCTCCTAATTTACCCATTGCAATAGTAAATTTTACATCTACTACACCATCCATCGCAGCGGCAATTATAGGAACTTTGAAGAGCAATTTTCCCAAACGCCATGAAGTATCGACTTCTTCCGGATTAATCGTTATTTTACCCGGAACCAGTGCTATCTCATCAAAACCATAACAGCGTCTTGCTTTTCTACCAACCCCAATCCATTCTCCCATAGCTTATCCTTTCGGTTTCACCTCCTATTCTGAAGGTACTATATGTGGAGTAATAAAAATAATTAATTCAGTATTTTTTAATTCCTTACTTCTTTTCTGAAAAGGCAAGCCCAGTATAGGAATATCACCCAAAATAGGAACACCTGTTTTAGTATCTCTCAGTTCCTGAGTAATCAGCCCTCCGATTACTAATGTTTCACCATCTTTTACCATTACCTGTGTAGTAGCCGAACGCGTCATAATCAAGGGATAGCGTGTTTCGGGATCTTCTGAGGTATAGCCTTGTAATAAACTTGCTGTGGGTTCAATTTTCATTATTATATCACCCGTCTCACAAATATAAGGAGTAACTGAAAGAGTAACCCCCACTTCTTTTTCTTCCCAGCTAATCGTGGTAGTGGTAACTCCTCCGGTTGTTTCAGTGGTGGTAGTTCCTGTTTGATAGGGAATTTTAGAAGTAACATTTATCTTTGCCTCTTCGTTATTTAAGGTAGTAATTGTAGGTTTAGAGAGGATATTAGCATTTTCGCGTTTCATCAGTGCTTCTAAAACTACAGCAATCTCGGCAGCATCTAAAGTTCCGTATTTAAAAAATCCTTTTCCTGATCCAGTCGAATCTACGGTAAATCCCGATTGGAGCGTATCATCGGTTGTAGCACCACCTCGTGGTTTAACCCAAGTCCATTCTATTCCCAGAGTTTCCGTATCAGTTAAAGAAACGTCTAGAATTTTTGCTTCAATATTTACCTGTCGGGGTTTTACATCAACCTGTTTTACCAGTTCTTCAATTTTATCTAAATTTGCTGAGGTATCTATTACCACCATCCTATTTGAACGGCTATCTATAACTATCTTTCCCTCGCTAGAGAGTAAACCGCTGTCATCAATTAATGACTTTAATTTCTCTACCTGTATATAGACAGGTTTAAAAGTCCTAGAAATCGTTTTCTTTTCCGCTACTTCTTTCTTAACAATTTTATAGAGATTGCCTTCTTTTAAAAACGCATAATCCACCATGCCAAGAATAGTATCCAGCGCACTTTCCATATCCACATCTTTAAGGCTTATGGTAATAGGCAAAGAGGGAAAGTCTGGCGGTATAACTATATTTATTTCTGCTTCACGCGCTATACTCTTGATTATGTTTTTTATATCCACATCTCTGAAATCAAAAGAAATTATTCTTTTTGCTTTTTTCTTTTCCTCAATCACTTCCTTAACTATTGCCTCTGCCTTTTCTTTCATCTTCTGTAGTTCTTTCTCTGATTTTACTGCTTCTGCTATACCTTTTGCTCTTTCCCTCAACAGAAATTCTTCCAGTTCTCGTTTCTTCGCTTCTTCTTCAGCTACTTCTTTTGCTATACGTTCTTGATCCTCGGCAGGAGAAATCGTTGATAATTTCTCCTTATCAAGTTTTTCTTTCTCCTCAGCGCTAATAAACGTAACTTTGTCATTAATTTTTAGAGAAATCCCTTCTTCAAGATTCTTGATTTCACAGATAGAGACGTGGGGTGAGGTCTTAAAAATTATAAATTCTCCTATGAGTTTGTTGCCTATATATCCGAAGAACAAAGTTTTTTCTTGTAATCCTTCAAGACTTCCTTTATCTATAGCAACTAATCTGTTTTTGGTATCAAGCAATAATATTTTCGTCTCTAGATAAGCAAATGCATACTTTATAAAACTGATGATTGAAATTAGAATAAAAACAATCGCTATTCTTATAAACTTATGACTCATCGGGCAATTGTAAAATAGTTTCTTTTTGCTCATGCAGGTCCTTTAAAATAACTTTTTTCTTCTCTATACGTAGTATCCTTTTCCCCTCTATAACCTCGCCTTCCCCCACAATCTCTCCATTAATTATAGCCAAATTTCTCTTTCCAGTCAAAATACCTTTAAGCTGTAAGTCATTCTTTTTTGGTTCTTCCCGGATTTCTTCGGGCAGGGGTTTCTCTTCTTTTTGTTTACTCTCCTCTCTTTCTTTTATGCGAAACCATGATTCAAAAGGGTTCCGTAAATTAACCGTATCCTTGCCTTCTGCACTTTCTACACACATGATAAACAATAACACTAAAACTAAAAAATTCCTTTTGTTATTTACTAACATATATAGCCAGTTCAGCTTCTGCGAAAATATTTCCATCAGCTTCTGGTGAATTAATAGTTAATTTTTTGACCTCTAAAAGGAAAGGAAGTGTTTCTAAATTTTTCATATAGGACATAAAGCTGAAATAATTCGCATTCATTTTCATTTTTACGGTAAGGACATCATATTTCTCATATTCTATCATAGGATCCATAGTAATCAAATTAAATTCTAAATGTTCGCTGGCAGGAGAGACGGTAAGATAATTTAGAATTTCTGCTATTTTTTCTCTCTTCACCAACGCATTTTTAAGTTCCTCTATTTTTTTATCCAGAAATTCTGAATATTTCATAGTTTGTAGATATTTTTCTTCAAGTTTCTCTTTATCCTTGATTAAACTCTCGGTAGTGAAAAATTCAGTTTTTTTACGGTTTAATTCTTCTTGTTTGGACATGTTTTCCAGAGAAGCACTTTTAATTTTCTGAATGTCTTTAGGAATAAAAAAACGTAAAAAAATAACAAGAATAAATATGGTTAATAGATAGATTTCTCTTTTAGATTTTAATAAACCACTCTTTCCTTGCCCCGAACTTCCTAACTCTAGCTTAAACATTTTACAAATTTAATTTACCCGTTATTTCAAATTTAATTAGATTTCCTTCGTCTATTTTCTCTGATTTTTTTAAACAGAGCTCTTTAAGATAAGAGAATTGGTTAAGCCGAGAGATGAATAAGGAAATTTTGGCATAAGATAGTCCATATCCTTTAAAAGAACATGCATTATCTTCTTTCTGTAGATTAATCTCCTCCAGCCATACTTCTTGGGGAATATGTTCAGTAATTGCCTTAAGGAGTTCGTAAACAAAATCCTTCTTTTGGGCAACAAGTTCTTCAATCGGTTTTAACTCATCTCTTCCCTTTTCCTTAAGGCTAATCTGTTCATTCAATAAATTTAGTTTTTCCTGTTTATCCTTTAACTCTGTTTCCGCAGATATTTTCAGAGTGGATATTTTTTGCTCCAGTTCAACTATCTCTTTCATTTTTCTGTCAGTTGCCGACTTTATACCCCTATGGATACCAAATACTGCTAATTTCCATATGAGTAATGGCAATATAATTATCCCAACAATTTTAAACTGTTGAAAGTTTAACCCCTTAGTCTCTTTTTTAATTAAATCTTTAGGTAAGAGATTTAACTTGTTCTTCATTTAGGAAATTGCCTCCCAGGCTAATCCCATTGCGGTTGTAAAACGCAGGGA
>JBFWKV010000055.1:0-7514 GCA_050252475.1 Candidatus Omnitrophota bacterium
ATCTTAATTTAGATTCAAATATTAATTTAACATCTTCGCTTTCTTAAAAAAGGAGAAGTAAATGGAAAAGAGAAAGGCTCTGGGGAAGGGATTGGATGCACTTATTCCTATAGTTGAACGAAAAGGGGAAAGTGCGCAAACTGTTGTTAATATTGATGTTGCGGAAATTATCACTAATAAATATCAGCCCCGGCAAAATTTTTCTCCTCAGCTTATGCAGGAATTGATTGCCTCTATTCGCGAAAAAGGGATTATTCAACCTATTATAGTGAGACGAACCCCTTCCGGATATGAACTGATCGCTGGCGAGAGACGTTTAAAGGCAGCCAAAGAGCTCGGTTTTACGCAAGTACCTGCTATTATTAGAGATGTGACAGAAGAAGCGGATGTTTTAGAGTTAGCATTAATTGAGAATATACAACGCGAGGACCTTAATCCCATTGAGGAAGCGCTTGCTTTTAAGCGCTTGATAGAAGAATTTGGTATGTCCCAGGAAAGAATTGCCCAGATAGTGGGGAAGGAAGTGGTTTCTATTGTGAACAAATTACGTCTTTTAAAACTTCCTCTACCTGTGCAAGAGAAGATTAAAGAGGGAGAGTTAACCGAAGGGCATGGTCGGGCAATTCTTTCCCTTGAGGATCCCCAGGAGCAGATAGATTTTGCAGAAGAGATTATAAAAAAATCGCTTTCTGTCCGGGAGGCGGAAAACAGAGCAAGAAGTTTAAAAAAGAAGAAGAGAAAAAAGCCTCTTTCTGCAGAGAGAAAGGAACCCCAGATAGGATACTGGGAGGAGGAGTTACAGCATATTTTTGGAACCAAGGTGAGGATTATTCATCGTCGCCAGCGGGGCAAGATTGAATTAGAATATTATTCCCTTACCGACTTAGAGAGATTGATTAATCTGCTGAAAAAAGCGGGCATTTGAAGGAGGGGGAATAAAGATGGTAGAACAAACTTTAGTAATTATTAAACCTGATGGTTTGAAGAAATCGCTTACCGGTAATATCCTTACCCGGCTCTCAGAAACCAAATTAGAAATTATTGGGGCAAAAGTATTACGTGTTTCGCGGGAGCTGGCGGAGAAGCATTATTTTCATTTACGTGACAAGCCTTTTTTCGAAGATTTAATTAAATATATTCAAGGAGAATTTCATGAAAGGCGCAAAGTTATGGCTTTAGTTTATTGGGGAGAAGATGCGATTAGAAAAGTACGAGAAATCTGTGGTGCTACCAATCCTGAAGAAGCAGACCCTACTACCATCCGGGGAGCCTACGGCCGGATTACCACAAAGGGAGTTTATGAGAATGTAATTCATGCCTCCCGTGACTCTCAGGAGGCAGAGAGAGAAATAAAACTCTGGTTTTCCCCCGATGAGCTTATTGTAGAGGTTTATCCATCAAAGATAGTGGAAGAAAAGGTAAAAAGACGAGTTTGGGCATAAGTATACCTAATAGATTTTTGTAAAAAGCGAGGGATTTATGGTAAGGAGTATGACCGGCTTCAGTAAAGCCACAGGGAAAATTAAAGGGGGCGTTTTAAATGTTGAGATAAAATCTTTTAATCATCGCTTTTTTGAAGTTGTTACTCGGCTTCCTCAAGAGCTTTTAATTTATGAAGAAGAAATAAAAAGACAGCTTAAGGAAAGAATTGTGCGTGGATCGCTTAATGTTCTTTTTACTTATTTCTCTCCCCAACGTAACAGAAAAACAGTAAGGTTAGAAGAAAGTGTGGTCAGGGAATATGTTCAACTATCCCAGGTGCTGGCAAAAAAATTTGGTTTAAAGAAGGAATTAATTTTGAATAATCTATTTAGTCTACCAGGAGTTTTGACCTGTGAGGAAAAAACCATAGATTTAAGTAAGGAGTGGAGAGAGTGTAAAAAAGTTTTAGATAAAGCAATAGATAACCTTCTCATTTCTAAAGAAAAAGAGGGAAAGATACTCCTTAAGGATATTTATAAAAATCTCAAAGCTACAGAGTTTTCTTTAAAAAAAATTGAGTTGCGTGCTCGGCAGATGATAAAGGAGTTTAAGCATAAAATAGATAAAAAGGCAAAAGTCTTGCTAAACTCAGCTCTTCCCCGCGAGAAAATAATGGATGAGGTGAGTCTTTTTCTTCGTAATACCGATATTTCAGAAGAGATAGTTAGGGTTAAAGGACATCTTTGCGAGATGCAAAATTTATTGCAAAAAGGGGGAGAGGTGGGGAGGAAAATAGATTTTATTGCCCAGGAAATTTTTCGTGAAGCCAATACTATGGGAGCAAAAGCCAATGATTATTTTATCTCCCGAGAGGTAGTGTTCATAAAATCGTATATTGAGAAAATTCGTGAACAGGCGCAGAATTTAGAATGAAGATTCTGGACATAGGTTTTAATAATTCGGTTGTTTTTGATAAAATAGTGGCAGTGGTTTCCGCTGAGGCTGCTCCCGTAAGAAGGTTGCGTGAGGAAGCAAAGCGCCAAGGAAGGCTTATTGATGCTACCAATGGAAGAAAAACCAGAGCAGTAATTATTACCACTTCTAACCATGTAATTCTTTCCGGCATTAATCCCGAGACTCTGGCAGAAAGAATTAAGGAAGATTGAGTACCATGGGTAAAAAGAAAGGGGTACTTTTTGTAATTTCCGGGCCATCTGGATGTGGCAAGACTACGCTGGGAGAAATGATTATTTCTGAGAACAATAATCTGGTACGCTCAGTTTCCATGACTACCCGGCCACCGCGGAGGGGAGAAAGACAGGGGAAAGAATACTTTTTTGTAGACGAGAAGAGATTTCTGGAGTGGAAAGAAAAGGATAAATTCCTGGAGTGGGCAAAAGTTTTTAATTATTTTTACGGAACACCCCGTGAATTTGTAATGAAAAACCTTAATCAAGGTAAAAATGTGGTCTTAATTATTGATGTTCAGGGTGCGATGCAGGTGAAGAAAAAATTTCCTGACGCTGTGTTTATCTTTATTGCTCCACCTTCTTTAAAGACCTTACGAGAAAGGTTGAAAAAAAGAGGGTTGGATTCCCCTGCTGAGATAAAAAAACGGCTTCGGCAAGCCAGAGAAGAAATGACTTATCAGGGATATTATAACTATATTCTGGTGAATGATAAGTTAGATACTACTAAAAAGATACTTAATGCAATTATTGCCTTGGAGAAGATTAAAAGAAAGTAAAAAGGAGGTTTGCAAGTATGTCTTACGTGCCTATAGAAAAAGTTCTTAAGAATGTAAACAGTCTCTATAAAGCAGTAAATTTAGCCAGTAAACGGGCAATTGAGTTGAACGAAGGGGCACCGAAATTAATAAATGTAGATTCAAACAAACTTTCTACCATTGCCCTGGAAGAGATTATCCAGGGTAGAGTTACCTATAAGAAAGCTAAAAAGGGAGAGAAATGAAAAAAGAAATTATCTTAGGGGTTACGGGAAGTATTGCTATATATAAGGCGCTCGATTTAATTAGGTTATTGAAGGAAAAGAATTTTAATGTCAGTGTGATTATGACTAAAGAGGCAGAGGAATTAATAAAACCGTTGACTTTCCAGACAATCTCTAATAATCCTGTCTATACCGCAATGTTTCTTCCTCGCCAAGAAAGTAACCCTTTACATATTCGGCTTGCAGAAAGAGGAGATCTACTGCTTATCTGTCCTGCCACCGCCAATATTATTGGGAAGATTGCCCATGGTATTTGTGATGACCTGCTTACCTCTACCGTTATTTCTACTCGGGCACCGGTGCTCATCTGTCCCGCAATGAACGAGAATATGTATAAGAACAAAATTGTCCAGGAAAACATTCAAAAATTAAAAAAACTGGGTTATGTTTTTGTTGGCCCGGTTAAAGGAAGACTTGCCTGTGGAGAGACTGGACTTGGTCATTTAGCACCCCTTGAAGAAATAGTTGAGGCGGTAGTATCTAAATTGAAATGAACCATTCCCAGTACAGTTTACCACATAACCGAAAAAAATTACATCTTTTAATTACTGCCGGACCTACCCGTGAACCGATTGATGCAGTACGTTTTATTTCCAATTACTCAACCGGTATTCTGGGCTATACTTTAGCCAAAGAAGCTAAAAGAAAAGGTTATAAGGTTACGCTGGTAAGTGGTCCGACCTGTTTAAGACCTCCTCAGGGAGTAAAATTTGTTAGGGTAAATACTGCTTTTGAGATGTATGAAGCAGTAAGCAAAATTTTCCCTTATTGTGATGGTTTAATCATGACTGCTGCGGTGTGTGACTTTCAGCCCGCGAAGGTTTTTAAAGGGAAGATTAAAAAAGAAAAAAATAAGCAGTTAATTTTAAAATTGAAAAAGACACCCGATATTCTTTATGAGATGGGTAAGAGAAAAAAAGAAAAAATTTTAATCGGGTTTTCTTTAGAGGCCAAAAGTCTATTAGAGCATGCTCGGAAAAAACTGAGAGAGAAAAATCTTGATTTACTCATTGCTCAGGATTTAAAGAAAAATCCTTTTGGGCAAAGTAAAGTTTCTCCTCTCTTTATTTATAGAAATGGTATTAAAAAAAGAGTTGCTTCTTGCACTAAAAGTAAACTTGCCAAGATAATCCTTAATGAGATAAATACCTTGACTTTTAATAAGTTAAGTGATAAATTATCTCAAAAATAAATTACCCTTTTTCTGGCGTGGTAGCCAAGTGGCAAGGCAGCGGTCTGCAAAACCGTTATTCGCCGGTTCAAATCCGGCCCACGCCTCAAAATTTATAAACTTGATAAACCCGTGGGCGAGTGGAGGAATGGTATACTCGACGGACTTAAAATCCGTTGGCCGTTAAGGCCGTAAGGGTTCGAATCCCTTCTCGCCCAAAATTTATAGCAGGGTTATCATATTATGGGCGGTTGGCGCAGTCTGGTTTAGCGCGTCAGTTTGACATACTGAAGGTCACTGGTTCAAATCCAGTACCGCCCACCATAGTTTTTTATAAATTAAAGGTGAGGAATATGGAATTATCCGTATTAAGACATTCCTGCGCACATGTAATGGCACAGGCAGTAAAGAGACTTTTCCCCGGCACAAAGTTAGGGATTGGACCAGCCATTGAGGATGGCTTTTACTACGATTTTGATTCCTCTCATAAATTTATTCCTGAAGATTTAGAGAAAATTGAAGAGAAGATGAGAGAGATTATAAAAGAAAATTTACCTTTTATCAAAGAAGAGATTTCTAAAGAGGAGGCTTTTGAATTATTTAAACAATTAGGAGAAGATTTTAAACTGGAGTTGATTAAAGAAATCCCTGAGGAGAAAGTTACCCTTTATCGGAGTGGAGAATTTGTAGACCTCTGTCGAGGTCCCCATTTGAAATCTACGGGAGAGATCAAAGCCTTCAAACTCCTTTCTCTTGCGGGTGCTTATTGGCATGGCATAGAAACAAATCCCATGCTCCAGAGAATTTACGGGACAAGCTTTTTTACCGAAGAGGAACTCAAGGAATATCTTAAGAATTTAGAGGAAGCAAAGAAACGCGACCACCGAAAATTAGGAAAGGAATTAGAATTTTTCAGCATGCATGAAGAAGCAGGAGCAGGCCTTGTTTTCTATCATCCCAAAGGAGCGATTTTAAGGACGATAATTGAAGATTATGAGAAGAAAGAACATTTGAAAAGAGGCTATCAGTTGGTAATAACTCCCCACATTTTACGTTCTGATATCTGGATGCGTTCCGGTCATTATAACTATTACAAGGAAAATATGTATATTTTTCAAATAGAGGGACAGGAGTTTGCGGTCAAACCCATGAATTGTCCTGGTCACATCTTGATTTATAAATCCAAACTACGCAGTTATAGAGAGCTTCCTTTACGTTTCTTTGAGCTTGGTTCGGTCTACCGGAATGAAAAGGCCGGTGTTTTACATGGACTTTTGAGGGTAAGAGGATTTACGCAGGACGATGCTCATATTTTTTGTCGAGAGGAACAAGTGGTTGACGAAATAAAAGGAGTTATTGATTTTGTTATAGAGACAATGAGGGTTTTTGGTTTTGATGAGTATGAAGTAGAGTTGAGTACACGGCCGGTGGATTCTATCGGAACGGATGAGGAATGGCAGAGAGCAGAAGACGCTTTAAGAAAGTCCTTGAGCGAGAAAGGGATGAGTTATAAAATAAATAAAGGCGAAGGCGCCTTCTATGGTCCAAAGATTGATATAAAATTGAAGGATGCTTTAAAAAGAACCTGGCAGTGTGCAACTATTCAATGTGATTTTGCTTTGCCCGAGCGATTTGATTTAACTTACACTGCTCCCGACGGTTCCTTAAAAAGGCCGATTATGCTTCACCGCGTGGTTCTGGGGAGCATGGAAAGGTTTATCGGTACTTTAATTGAACATTATGCGGGAGCATTACCCCTCTGGTTGGCTCCTCTTCAGGTGGTAATAATTCCCATCTCCGAGAAAGTTCTTGATTATGCAAGAACGGTAGAAAAAAAGCTTTTAGAGGAAGAAATTCGCGTAGAGATTGATCTGCGAGATGAAAAGATGCAGTATAAAATTCGTCAGGCAGAGATTAGTAAAATTCCCTATATGCTTGTAATAGGAGAAAAGGAAAAATCCTCAAATAGTGTAGGGGTAAGGGTGCGTAGAGAAGGAGATTTAGGACAGTTTTCCTTAGAGAAATTTATGGAAAGGATTAAATGCGAGATAAAAGAAAGGAGGTGAGAATTTTTGAGGTTTCTGAGAGTTAATGAACAGATAAAAGCCAGACAGGTACGCTTAATTGGAGAAAATGGAGAACAGTTAGGAATAGTTTCTTCTGAAGAAGCATTGAGGAAAGCTGAAGAACGTGACCTTGATTTAGTGGAAGTTGCGCCGGATGCAAATCCTCCTGTTTGTCGGATTATGGATTACGGTAAATATCGTTATGAGCAAGAAAAGAGAGAAAAACAGGCACGCCGAAAAATGCAGATGCATCATCTTAAAGAAATTCGTCTAAAACCGAACATTGAGGAACATGATTACCAGGTTAAGTTGAGGAGTCTGCAAAAATTTCTTCAGCACGGGGATAAGGTGAAGATTACCCTTCTTTATCGTCGAAGAGAATCTGCACATCCTGAGATTGGCGAGAAATTAATGGAGAGGTTTTTAAATGATGCTTTGCAATGGGGAGAGATAGAAAAACCACCCAAAAATGAGGGAAGGAATATTGTGGCAGTGGTTGTGCCCCATCATGGTTAAGAGAGGGAGGAAGATTTATGCCAAAAATGAAAACTTCACGATCATTAGCTAAGCGGATTAGAGTTAGCAAAAGTGGTAAATTTAAAAGGGCAAAAGGAGGCAAGAGTCACCTTTTGAGTAAAAAGAGGCGCAAACGCAAACAGGATTTGCGGAGGCCAGCTTTTATTGCTCCTGTGGACAGAGAAAAAATTCGCAAACTGCTTCCTTACTATTAAAATAGAAGGAACAGTTTAAAATATAAAATATTGAGTTTAACTATTGATTTTTTTAGAGAAAAGGAGGGAGTGTTTATGCCCAGAGTAAAACATGCAGTTGCTACGCATAAGAGA
>JBFWKV010000056.1:0-7407 GCA_050252475.1 Candidatus Omnitrophota bacterium
ACTTCGGGATGTAAATTTATGGGTACATAAAAGATCCCTATTTCTTTACTAGGTTCGTTCAATTCTATCAACCTTTTATCCAATTTTATTCCCATTTCCTCATACGCTTTGGCAATATCATGGCTAGTCACCGCTCCAAACATTTTCCCATCTTCTCCTACTTCTACCGCGATGGTACAGGAGGAACTCCTAAGCTTATCTGCGAGAGCCTGAGCTTCTTTCTTCTCCTTCTCTTTTTTCCTTCTCAATTCTTCTCTCTCGCGTTCAATAATCTTAAGATTTCTCTCAGTTGCCTCCAATGCCAAACCGCGAGGAATAAGGTAATTTCTTGCATATCCATCTTTCACTGTAATAACATCTCCAAATTTGCCAAGTTTATCTATGTCTTTTCTCAATACAATCTTCATTTTACTCTCCTACAAAAGGAAGTAGGGCCATAATCCGTGCCCTCTTTATCGCCCGACTTATTTTACGTTGATGTTTCGCACAGTTACCGGTAATTCTTGTAGAAAGTATTTTACCTCTTTCGGAAATAAACTTCTGCAAAAATTCCACATCCTTATAATCCACTTCTTTAACTTTATTTTTGCAGAAACGGCAATACTTCTTCCGCACAAATCCAGGTCTAGCCATTCTTTTTACTGTTTTTTTAGCCATAATCCTCCTTTTCTAAAAAGGGGGGTTTTCTTCTTCCCCAACATTCTCTTTTTCTTCTGTATTTTGCTCATTAAACGAATTGTCTGCTACTTCTTCACTTACCACTTCCATTTCTTCTCTCGGTGCACCGAGGAACTGGACGCGTTCTGCAATCACATCCAAACTATTTCTTTTTTCTCCTCCCGTTTCCCAACTCCGGTATTGAAGTCTTCCTTCCACAAACACAAGTCGTCCTTTGGTAAGGTATTGATTGCAACTCTCTGCCTGTTTACCAAAAACCACTATTCTTACAAAACATGTCTCTTCTTTTTTCTCACCCGAAGAATCGGTAAAACGGCGATTTACTGCTATGCCAAAATTTACCACCGCTGTTCCTGTAGGAGTATAACGCAGTTCTGGATCGCGGGTGAGATTTCCGATTAAAAAAACTTTATTTAAACTTGCCATACTCGCCTCCTCTTTAGACAAATCTACTTATTCCCTTTAACCGTAACCATCACCCTCAGGACATTTTCATTTAATTTCCAATTTTTCTCTATCTCTTTAATCATCTGGGGAGCAATTTTAAAATTTGCCAGTAGATAAATACCTTCTTTAAATTTTTTAACTTTATAAGCAAGCACCCGTTTTGCCCATTTCTCAAAACTGATTATCTGACCATTATTGTTTGTGATTGCTTGCGAAAGTCGTTTAATCTCTTTATCCACTCCTTCATCGCTTAAATCTGGCCTTAACAAAATCAAAGCTTCATAATCTCTCATCATCCTCTCCTTTACTTTAAATTTAATTAAACCTATTCATGGTTGTCTCCGGTCCCTCTTTTATAAGACAGAAAATTGCTTCTATAGCAACCTCTATTATCTGTTTTACTTTCTCCTTATCAGCGGATTCAAACTCTTCCAGAACATACTTTGCCAAATCTTCCACGCCTGCTTTCCCTATCCCTATTCTCAAGCGGGGGAAATTTTCTGTTCCCAACTCCCTGATAATTGAACGTAACCCTAAATGCCCTCCATCAGACCCTTTCAATCTTATTCTGATTTTTCCAAAAGGCAAATTTATATCATCGCACACAACAAGGGTATCTTCTATATTAATCCTTTTTTTCCTTACAAAATCAACCAGAGCAAAACCCGAAAGGTTCATAAAAGTTAAAGGCTTCATTAAAAAAATTTTTTCTTTATCCAGTTTAAACTCTCCCCATTCAAATTTATCTGTTTTCTTCAACTTTATCCTTAACCTTCTGGCTAATTCATCAACCACTAAAAAACCTAAATTGTGGGGTGTATATTTATATTTCCTGCCCGGATTACCTAGCCCTGTTATTAATTTCATGAATATAAACCAAATCTTCTATCATCGGAAACTACTTTCAAAAAATCGCAAACTATTTTTTCTCCTCCTCTTTCTTCTCCTTCTCTGACACCCCTTCTTCCGCTTCGGGTTTCTTCTGTTTTATAACCTCCGGTTCAGCAATTTCCTCTTCCACTTTTTCTTCCACTTTTTCTTCCTTAGGCATGCTCGCAGTAACAACCATTTGGTCGGGATTAGTAAGAATTTTTACCCCTTCCGGTGGTATTAAGTCTCTAACATAAATAGCCTGCCCAACCTCTAACTGGTTTATATCTACCACTATCTTCTCGGGAATATTTGTAGGTAAACATTCTACCTGGATTTCCCAGATCAAATGCTCCAATATGGCACCATCTCTTTTAACCCCTATCGCTTCTCCTTCAAGGGCAATGGGAACATTAACCACAATTTTTTCTGTGAGAGAAATCTGTTGAAAATCCACATGGACTATCTCATCAGTAAGTGGGTCCCTCTGAATATCCTTAATAATTACTGTTTTAACAGAACCTGACTTCCCCTTTTTGGTAGAAGCACCATCTATTTTCAGAGATATAATCACATTTCCTCCCAGAGAAGTGTGGAGAACTTTCTCCAATTGTTTTTTGTCTAACTGAAGCAGAATATTTTCTTCACCTCTCTTGTATACTACCGCGGGGACAAACCCTTGCCTTCTTAAACGCTTAACCTTCTTACCTTTTATTTCCCTTGAGTTTGCTAAGAGAACAACCTCATCCATTGTTACCCTCCTTAATCAAATAAACAACTTACTGATTCCTCACGATGAATACGTTTAATTGCTTCTGCTAAAAGTGGAGCAATACTCAATACCTGAATCTTGGCGCTCTTCTTCTCCGGAGACAGAGGGATAGTATTGGTTACAAACAATTTTTCTAAAGGAGACCTTTCAATCCTCTTAACTGCGTCTCCGGAAAGAACAGGATGAGTAACAGCTCCATAAACCCTCTTCGCTCCTGCATTTTTTAGAGCAAGACTGGCTTCTATTAAAGAACCACCGGTAGCAATTAAATCGTCTACAATAACTGCATTTTTCCCTTCTACTTCCCCAAGAATATGCATTACTTCTGTCTCTTCTGGATTTATCCTGCGTTTATCTACAATTGCCAGATTCGCAGAAAGCCTTTTTGCATAAGCACGTGCCATCTTAATCCCACCCACATCCGGAGAAACTACCACCAGATCTTTAATTCCCTCTTTCTTTATATATTCCTCAAAAACTTTTACTGCAAAAAGATGGTCAACAGGGATGTCAAAAAAACCCTGTATCTGTCCCGCATGAAGGTCTATGGTAAGAACTCTGTCTGCACCTGCGGTAGTAATAAGATTGGCTACCAACTTAGCAGTAATCGGAACACGGGGTTGGTCTTTTCTATCCTGCCGGGAATAACCAAAGTAAGGCAAAACTGCAGTAATGCGTCGTGCTGAGGCACGGCGAAAGGCATCAATAATAATTAAAAGTTCCATCATATTTTCATTTGAGGGAGGACAGGTAGGCTGAATAAGAAAAACATCCTTACCCCTTACATTCTCATTAACCTTAACTCGAATCTCCCCTTCACTAAACCGCGAAACCAGCATATCGCCTAACGGAACATTTAGAATCTCGCAGATTTCTTTTGCTAATAGTGGATGTGCGTTACCGGTAAAAATAGCTAACTCATTAACCATAATCACTCCTTTTCTAAAATTCTCGCCGGGACACCCACTGCTGTTTTGCCCGGCGGAATATCTTTATTCTTTGTTACAACCGCTCCTGCACCGGTTACTGCCCCTTTACCTACCTTTACCGGAGAAATAAGAATTGTACCGCTACCAATAAACGCATTATCATAAATCAATGTTTTGTTCTTCTTCCTGCCATCAAAATTAGCAACAATAGTTCCTGCCCCAATATTTACATTTTTCCCCACATAAGTATCACCCAGGTAAGTCAGATGCTTTGCCTTGCTAAATCTATCCACTTTCGTCCTTACCAACTCTACAAAATTGCCCAGATCAACATTATCCTCTATAACCGTTTTTTCTCTTAAATGACAAAATGGACCAATCCGACAATTTTTTCCTATAGAAACCTCACGTTCAATTACTGTAAAAGGAAAAATAATCGTATCCTGCCCAATCTTTACCCCTTCTTCTATATATGTATTTGAAGGATCAACTATGGTAACCCCCTCTTCCATAAGCTTTTTGACCACTCTCGCATTAATTATTCTTGAAGCCTTACTCAAATCTGCACGTGTATTAATCCCCAATAACTCCTCATTTTCCTCCACACATATAGTAGAAATTTTCTCCTTTTCTTGCACCATTAGACTAATTATGTCAGTAAGGTAATATTCTTTTTTTTGAGGATTCTTTTTTATCCTTTTGAGATATTTTAATAATAAAGAACCTTTGAAACAGTATATTCCACTATTCACTTCTTTTATCCCTTTATCTTTCTCTTTTAAATCTGTTTCTTCACAAATTCCCACTACACAATTATTCTCATCTCGCAAAATGCGTCCATAACCTCGTGGTTCTTCCATATACGCTACCAGAATTGTCGCAGAAGAACCTGAGCTTTCATGATGTTTTATAAGTCTCAAAAGAGTTTCTCTCTTCACCAAAGGAACATCGCCGGAAATAACAAGAACTGTTCCTTTAAAATCTTGCAAATGAACTTTTGCAGATAATAAAGCATGACCTGTTCCCAATAATTTCCTTTGCAGCACTATCTTTATATCTTTATCCTTAAGATAAGGCAATAACATTTCTTTTTTATATCCTATAACCACAATAATTTTCCCGATTCCTATTTTTCTTAAATTTTCTATGGGATATGTAATAAGTGGTTTCCCGCAAAGTAAATGTGCCATTTTAGGCCAAGAGGATTTCATCCTCACACCTTTACCTGCTGCAAGAACTATTCCCAATCTATTTTCCATTTCCTCTTCTGTACCCTTCTGGGGAAGGAGGATTCGAACCTCCCCTAACGGCTCCAAAGGCCGGTGTGCTACCACTACACAATTCCCCAATCTATTTAAAGAAATTAAAACCCCTCAGCTTCTTGTGGAATGAGTCAAGGAGTTCTAATAATATTTGTTCAAATTTTTAAGGATTGTTAACCTGCTTAATTTCCTTTTCGTAAGCCTCCAGGACTTTCTTTTGTAGATACTCCCTGAACTCCTGCGTAATAGGATGGGCGATATCCCGATGTTCTGCCTGACGATCGAAAGGTGCCCTATTGGAACTAACCGGTTGTTGAGATTCTAAAGGTTGTCCACATTGATTACAGAACCGGCTGTGTATGGCATTATTATGGCCACACTTAGGACAGAGGAATTGAATTTTACGCGAAGGCATAGCCACAAAAAGACCCTGTTTACCTTCAATAACCTTAATATTCCTTACCACAAATACATTGTCAAAAGTAACGGTAGCATATGCTTTCAATCTACGGTTTGCCTTCTCTCTGTTTTTTAAAAGTATTCTCACCTCTGTAATTTCCACGGACCTACCTCCTTTTTCGTCTCTCGTCTTTACTCAAAAGACGGGTAACCTGTTGAAACAACAAAAAATTCTGCTCTTCTTTTAGTTTTTTCCCATTCTTTCCTTATTCCATCCGCCTCCTTTCTATTAGAATATATTCCAAAAATTGAAGAACCACTCCCCGACACTAAAACTCCTTTCGCAGGAGTAGAGAGTAATTTTTTCTTCCAGTAATAAATAGAAGGGTATTCTTTTAAAATTACCTCTTCTAAACTATTAAAAAGTGCCTTATTTATTCCCTCCAATTCCCCTTTGCCTAAAATTTCAGTTAAAATTTTAACACTCGTTTCTTTTTTTGTCAAGCCTATTTCACTCAAGACCTGCATAGAAAAAGAATTATAAATTTTCTGGGTGGATAATGAAAAACCCGGGTAGACTATAAGATGCCATATCTTTAAATCTATCTTTAAAGGATGTATCTTTTCTCCCCGTCCATACCCTAAGGCAAATTTATGCCCGGAAATAAAAAAATTCACATCTGACCCCAAAGCTCCACCCCAATGATAGAGAAGTCTCTTCTCTATACCTAATTCATAAAGTCGATTTAACCCTAAAAGAACACTGGCAGCATTACTTGAGCCTCCCCCCAGACCTGCTCCCACAGGGATCTGTTTAAAAATCTTAATCTTTACCCCCAGTTTTATACCTAATTTTTGGGAAATCAACAAAGCAGCTTTATAAGCAAGATTATTTTTTGAGAGAGGAATCTTTCTCCCATAAGAAGTGATTTCAATCCTTTTACCGTGTGTTTTCTCAAGAACTATTTGATCAGCAAGGTCTATACATTCAAAAAGGGTCTCAATCTCGTGATAACCATCTTTTCTTCTCTTGATTATTTTGAGATAAAGATTAACCTTGGCAGGAGATTTGATTTCCAGTTTCCGCATTGAAAAACTATTTTGCAACCATCTTTTTTGCTTTGCTGACGATATTCTCGGGAGTAAGACCGTATTCTTTCAACAAATCCTCCGGAGAACCTGACTGGCCAAATCTATCCTCTATGCCAATTCGCACAACAGGGATAGGGTAATTCTCACTCAGAAATTCGGCAATCGCTGAACCCAGTCCTCCGGTAATCATATGTTCTTCACAGACAATAAAACGTTTCGTCCGGTGAGCGTATTTAAGAATGGTTCCTTTATCTAAAGGTTTTATTGTATGCATATTTAATACTGCCGCTTTTATATTCTCTTTTCTTAAAATCTCCGCTGCAGTCAATGCTATACTAACCATAATCCCGCAGGCAACTATAGTCAGATCTTCCCCTTCACAGAGAGAATATGCTTTACCAATCTCAAATTTTCCTTTATTTTCTATGGTAGGGAATTTTGCTCTTCCTAGTCGGATATATACGGGTCCCTCTTTCTCCACCGCTGCTTTTACCACCTCTTTTGTCTCTGGACCATCGCAGGGAACAATTATCGTCATATTGGGGATACAACGCATAATGGCAATGTCTTCTATTGCCTGATGACTTGCTCCATCTTCTCCCACCGTTATCCCCGCATGAGATGCAACAATCTTAACATTAAAGTTGTTATAACAAATACTGTTGCGGACTTGATCCCATGCCCTTCCTGTAGCAAAAAGGGCAAATGTAGAAGCGAAAACTATTTTCCCGCAACTGGCAAGTCCTGCTGCAGTTGCCATCATATTCTGTTCTGCCACTCCAAAATTAAAAAATCTCTCGGGGAATTCTTTCGCAAAAAAAGAAGTGCGGGTAGAACTGGAAAGGTCTGCATCCAGAACTACAATATTATTGTTTTTTCTACCTAACTCTACTTAAGTCTGACCGTAAACATCGCGTTGATATAACATTTCACCCATTTCGCCTCGCTGGTTATAATT
>JBFWKV010000057.1:0-7406 GCA_050252475.1 Candidatus Omnitrophota bacterium
AATAAAATTCAAACCGTTCCGGATCAAGAGAAATCGCTCGGTCAAAGTATAAAAGTGCCTGACGCAAAAGCCCTTTTTTACGATAGATATCTCCCAGATGATTGTAAAGGGTAGCACTGGGAGGGGAATGCTTGCGCAGAATTTTCTTGTAAAGCTTTAATGCGGTATCTAAATCTCCTCTTTCCTGATAGATTGCACCCAGATTTAAAATCGCATTGTGCAAATTAGGGTCTATTTCCTGAGCTTTTCGGTAATACTCTATTGCCAAATCAATTTTCCCTTCGTTCTGATAAATTACTCCTAAATTATTATAAAACCCTGCCACCCGAGGATTTATCTGTAATCCCAGACGATACTCCTCCTCGGCACGCCGGTATAAACCAAGCGCTAAAAAAACTTCTCCCTTAGAAAAACAGGAGATAGGAAAAGGTTTTTTCTTAAGGCGAGAATAATCACCCACAGGGTCGAGGGGAAGTTTTTCTAAATCAACTTCATAGTTCTCAATCAAGGCTTTATTCTCAGGATTATTTTTCACAAAGACTGCTCCATTATGCCCAAAATATACCAGACGCCAGTTTTCTTTATCCTGATAAAGTTTCTTAAACAACTGTCCTGCCCGAATATCCAAAAGAATATAGTCAATCCTGTATTTCTTAAGCATATGTTCAAAAGTGGTAGGGTAAAGATTAACATCCGCATAATAACGCAAGAATTCCTCCCCATAAACCCCTGTTCTTCCGTCAATAAAAACCTTCCTTTCCGGAAAACACCGGTAAATCAGATAAGAACCGAAACCAAAGGAATTGAAAATATTTCCCTTAATATTGTTATTTATAATGAAATCAATCTGTTCATCGGGATAAAAGCATGATTTATGCAAACCAAATTTCTTCTCCAATTTTCCCTCTACATAATAAGTAAAGGTAATTTCTCTATAGGCAGTAATAAAGAGTGTGATTAAAATATATAAGCCAATAGTAGTTTTGGCTAAAACCCTTAAAAAATTAAAGATTTTTGTCTTGGGGAATGGCTTTATGCGCGACAAAAAATCATTTAAATTATCCACACTAATTACATATCCCACCATACTGAAAAGAACAATGTTACGTACAGAGATTAAGGAAAGATGGAGAAAAACAACATAGAGAAAAAAATGGGATAAATCTAATCTTCGGTAGCGTATAAAAAAGGTAAGGATACTCAGAAGAATAAAAATCTTATACGGAAAATATCCGGGAGATAAAAAACCCCCTCGCGAAAAAGGAGGGATAAGTTCACTTATTCCTCCCGCAAGAATATCGCGATGGTTGCCCAGGAAATGTAAAAGTTCTAATGAGGAAAGAAAAATCTTGTAACCAAAGGGATTAATTAAACTTGCTAAAACACAAAAAAGAAATACTTTTAAGAAAAGAAAATAATCTCTCTCTTTTAAAATGCTATTTTTATTCCACTCCCACGGAAGCACAATCTTCCAGGAAATTAAATCACCGAGTAAAAAAATTGCCATTATCCCCAGCCCCAATAAGGAAAAAACATGGAGGTTTGTCCAGATAATCTGTAAGAAGGGAAGAAGAAAGATTAAATTTTCCTTCTTTTTGCGAAAATTGTAAATAATCTTCAGATAAATTGCCAGAAAGAGAAAACTGATAAATTCTGGACGTTCATAAAACCTTTCTTTGGAGGATAAAATAGTTAAAAAGAAAAGAGGAAGGTAGAAGAAAAAATTTTCCTTCTGGTAAGCAATGCGAAAGAGAATAAAAAAAGAAAGAATAATAAAGAGGGTCTTAACTATTATTATACCGGGAAAACCAGAAAGACGATGAAGCCAATAAATAAAAATCTGAAAAAGCCAGCTGAGATTAAACCAATAATTTCCCTGGGCAGTATAGGAATAGAAATCCTTATGGACAAACTGAAAATTTTTTAAAATATATTCTCCGGTCTTAAGATGAACCCAGATATCTAAGTCAAAGATGTTGCGGATAGAAAAGACAAGTATCAAAATAAAGGGGGCAAAAAGAAGAATTAATTTTGCTATTCGGTTAAGCCTCTCTCTACACAAATAGAATTTCAACTTTAGATGTTAATATGATATACAATGCTTCTCGCGGAGAACTTTTCTCTTAAAAAAGAGAAAATAATTACCAATCATTGGTAGAAGAACCATCCGCAGCTACTGTCCGTGCAGGAAGGATGGTCCTACCTTTGGAAGTGCTAGAACCAGTAGCATTATAGGCTCCGTATACCCAACCATTCGCAGTGCTACTCCGGTTGCCGTTAAAATAAGTATCGTTAGTAGTAACATCTTTCACACTATTACTACCCGTGGCAGAAGACAGCAATTCAACAGGAATTTTCTCAATATAAACCGGGACCAAAGCAGTTAAATTACTCGGCCACTCCCCTTCAGCAGCCCGGTATTGAATTAAGGCTCCCCGCAAAGCAGAAAGATTTGCCCGCGTGGTAGCGTTTCGCGCTTGAATATTAAAGGAAGTAAAACGCGGTAATATAGCAGAGGCTAAAATACCAATAATGGCAATCACAATCAATAATTCAATTAAGGTAAAGCCTCTGTTTTTCTTATACATTCTGGCTATAAATCCGTCTGCTTTATTTCACCAATCATTAGTAGAAGTTGAGCCGTCAGCAGCCACTGTCCTTGCGGGAAGAATGGTTCTACCTTTAGAAGTAGTAGCACCCGTAGCGTTATAATTTCCATAAATCCAACCACTCGCAGTAGCATTCCTTAAGGCAGTATTACACATTCCTGCGGCGTCTGAAGTATTGGCAATTATCACACTATTACTACCCGTGGCAGAAGACAGCAATTCAACGGGAATCTTCTCAATATAAACCGGAACCAGAGCATCTAAATTACTCGGCCAGTCCCCTTCATTGGCACGGTATTGAATTAAGGCTCCTCGCAAAGCAGCGAGATTTGCACGGGTGGTATTAGTTCTTGCCTGAATATTGAAGGAAGTAAAACGGGGAAGTATCGCAGCAGCTAAAATACCAATAATGGCAATAACTATCAATAACTCAATTAAGGTAAAACCTTTATCTTTAACCATTATCCCTCCTTTCTTTTGAAGAAGAATATATCAATTATATAATTACCTGTCAAGTTTTTTTTATGTTAAGTAATGTTTTAATTTTAAGAAAGAATACCCCAAAACTATTTGACCATTTTCATCATATCAAACATGGGTAAAAACAAGGATAAAGCAGTAAACCCAACAATTATTCCCATAAATACAATTAAAAGTGGTTCGAGAGCAGTGGTAAGGGTTTTTAAAGCATATTCCACTTCTGTCTCATAGGAACGCGAAACCTCATTGAGCATATCGGAAATGGAACCGGTTTCTTCACCCACCGCAATCATCTGAACCATCATGGGAGGAAATTCTTTGTGCTGACTCATTGGCTTTGCTAAAGATTTTCCCTCACGCACATCATCATGAATTTTGCGGATAATTTTTAACAAAACCGCATTGGGAATTCCCCTTTCCACTATCTCTAAGGCTTTTAAAATGGGAACACCACTGGCATAAAGAATGGCAAGTGTACGGGTGAATCTGCTCAAGATAATTTTCTTAATCAAGTCTCCTGCAAGAGGAAGTCTAAGTATAAGTTTATCGGTAGTATAACGACCGATTTCGGTACGGCGATAGCGCTTCAGTAGATAGAGAGCAATTAAAATTGTTCCTAACCAGACAAACCAGAGTTTTTTCGCCAGATTGCTGAAGAGAAAAAGGAGCTGGGTGGGTAAAGGAAGATTAACCCCTGCCTGCTGGAAAATAGTAATAAATTTAGGAAAAACAAAGGTGGTAAGAAATCCCACTACCCCTATAGCAATAACAATAATGATAACAGGATAAGTAAGTGCGGATTTTATCTTGGCACGTGTTTCTTCATCGCGTTCCATAATGTAGACAATGCGGTTTAAAACCTCCTCCAAAGTTCCGGTGGCTTCACCCACCTCTACCATACTGACATAAAGCTGGTTAAAGATAGAGGGATATTTAGAAAGTATTTTTGAGAATGCCGAGCCTTCTTTTACTGCCTGGATGATTTCTTTAATTACGGTTTTTAATTTTTTATTTTCGGTCTGTTCGCCAACGGTACTTAAAGCATCCAGAAAAGCAACTCCCGCATGAAGCATGGTTGCTAATTGACGAGTAAAAACAATTAGGTCGCGGGTTTTTATTTTTCGGAGAAAATTAAAGAAATTGAAAGAGAAAGAAATACGGAAGGAAGGGCTTTCTTTTTTTTCTTCTATTTCGGAAACAAAATAACCACGCGCACTTAAATCTCTAAGTAACTGTTCCTGGGAACTCGCCTCGCTGGTCTTTTCAATGAGATTTCCTTCACCGTCGCGTGCACGGTAAAAATATTTAGGCATTTTTAGACTATATTAAACTAACTTAGTCTGTAATAACTTCTTCCTGGGTAACCCGCAGAACTTCTTCTAAAGTAGTAATTCCCGCAAGAGCTTTCCTTATCCCATCTTCCCGTAAGGTCTCCATGCCCTGCTGGATGGCAATTTTGCGAATGTCACGGGAAGGTGCTTTGGCAACCACCAGTTCGGCTATCTCTTCACTCATTACCAGGAGTTCAAAAATACCGGTTCTACCCAGATAACCGCTTTCCCGACAACTTAAACAACCTTTTCCCCGGAAAAATTTTAAATTTTCCTGCTTTTTTATGCCCAACTGCTCAAAGAGAGAAAGGGGAGGATGGTATTCTTCTTTACAATCAGAACAGATTAAACGTACCAGCCTCTGGGCAAGTACCCCGATTACCGAAGAAGAAACCAGAAACGGCTCCACTCCCATATCCAAAAGTCGAGTTAAAGCACCGGGGGCATCATTGGTGTGGAGGGTGGAAAAGACCAGATGCCCGGTTAAGGCAGCGTGTACCGCAATCTCCGCAGTTTCCCGATCACGAATCTCCCCCACCATAATTACATTGGGATCCTGCCTTAAGAAAGCACGCAGACCAGAAGCAAAGGTGAGCCCCGCTTTGGGATTAATCTGCACCTGATTTACTCCTGCCAGAGGAAATTCTATGGGGTCCTCAATGGTAACAATATTTTTTTCTATAGAATTAATCTTATTCAGGGAAGCATAAAGGGTAGAAGTTTTACCACATCCCGTAGGACCGGTAACCAGAATTATCCCATGGGGACGGGAAATCAATCTTTCGTATTTCGCCATCGTTTCTGGCTGGAAACCAAGCTGGGACAAATTTACATAAACCCGGCTGGTGTCAATAATGCGCATTACCACTTTTTCTCCATGTAAGGTGGGTAGTGTCGCTACACGCATATCTACTTCATCTTTGCCAATCTTTACTTTGATTCTTCCATCCTGCGGTATTCTCCTTTCGGCAATGTCTAATTTGGACATGATTTTTATACGGGAAATCACCGGCAGTTCGGTTTCTTTGGGGAGTTTTGCTCCTTCCTGTAAAATTCCGTCCACGCGGTAGCGCACGCGTACATATTTTTCCTGAGGCTCAATATGAATGTCTGAGGAATGAAGTTTTATACCGGTAGCAAGCACAGTGTTTACTAAATTTACAATGGGTGCCTGCTGGGCTGCTTCCTCAATAGCAGTAATATCTTTTTTTTCTTCTTCCAGTTCTACCTCTTCTGCTTTTAAATCTATCTTCTGCTCCAGGTCACTGATAATTTTATCTACCGGATTATACTGACCATAATACTTATCAATCGCCTGAATAATCTGGCGCTCATAACCCACGAGGGTTTCAATTCTATAGCCGGTCTGTTTTGCCAGCTCATCAATGGCATTGATATCATAGGGGTCTGCCATAACAATTTTTAATACTCCGTCTTCAAGTTTGAGAGGAATGAGTTTGTATTTAATGCAGAATTCTTCCTTAACCGTAGAAAGCGCCTGTTTGTCTATTTCTTCACTCTCAAGGTCAACGAGGGGAAGATTTAACTGATGGGCAAGTGCAATGGCAAGTTGTTTCTCGGTAATAAAACCTAATTTGAGAAGGATCTGTCCCAGCCGTGCGCCGGTTCTCTTCTGCTCCTCCAGAGCGGTATTGAGGTTATCAGGAGTAATAAAACCTTTTTCCAGAAGGATTTCTCCCAGTAATTTTTTCTCCATGTTTTTATTGAATTACATAAGTATGGATTATTATAATTTGTTAAAAAAAATATGTCAAGGAAGAAAACAACTCGTCTCTAATAAAAAACTTTATTTTTTAATCCTTTACTTATCCAGATATGTTTACCTTTTTTTGTTTTAGTAATAATTATTGCATCCGCACAAAATTCTTTGAGAAGCGCAGGCGCTTTTTCTTTACCGAGGACAAAAATAGCGGTGGCTAACGCATCCGCAGTAAGACAATCAGAAGCAACCACCGTAACACTCAAAATCTCATTTTCTACAGGATAACCGGTGCGCGGGTCAATAATATGTCCCAGTTTTTTGCCGGAAAATCCTCTAAAATTCTCATACTGTCCGGAAGTGGCAATGGCTTTATTCTTCAACCTTAAAGTGAGTATAATCTTCTCTTTATCTTCCGGATCCTGAATACCTACCTGCCAGGGGTTCCTAAAATTTTTTTCTCCCAGGACAAAGATATCCCCCCCTATGTTAACTAGTGCATTTTTTATGCCGTCATTCTGCAAGCTAATTATGGCTCTATCCACAATGTAACCTTTGGCTATTCCTCCTAAATCAATTTTGGTAGCAGGGTTGTTCAGGGTTATGGTCCCTTTATCCTCGGAAAGTATGATTTTATCCTCCCCTATTGAGGAAAGCGTTTTTTTAACCAATTCTGAAGAAGGGGAAACTCTTTTTTCTCTATCGTAGAATCCCCAGATTTCCAATAAAGGAGCAACCGTAATATCAAAAGCACCATCCGTTTTCTGGGAAATCTCTTTTGCCTTTTTGACAACTTCAAAAGTCTCTTTTCTTACTTTAACCGGCTTGCCTTGGGCTCTGTTGATGAGAGTGACTTCAGATTCCGGATGGAAAAAAGAGAGAATTTTCTCAAGGTTTCTTATCTCATTAAAAGCTTTTTCTAAACTGCGCCGACAGATATTTTCTTTTCCCAGGCAGGTAATCTCTCCCCAGGTACCTAAAACCATGTCCTCTTTTTTGAAGGTCTCCATGGGATTAGTACATCCGGAGAAGAAAAAAATTAGCACAAAAAAAAATAACATATTTATCTCAACCTGTTGAGATGAAAAGAAAGATTTTCCAGTTCTATGGACAAATCCACATTCCTTAAAAATATTCCCGGGGGAAGGTGAATGCGAACCGGAGCAAAATTGAGAATTGCCTTTATTCCTGCCATTACTACCTTATCGGCAGTCTCCTGAGCAAACTCGGCAGGAACTGCAATTATGGCAATATCAAACTTCTTTT
>JBFWKV010000058.1:0-7398 GCA_050252475.1 Candidatus Omnitrophota bacterium
TATTTTGGCTATATTCTTACGCCAGGGGAAATCTCCTCTGGCTAACAAATCCATTAATTCAATCGCTTTCTTAATCCTTAAAGAGTTAGAAAAGCTATTGAGAGAAATTTCCGCAGGGTCTATCCCCATTACAATGGGCAAATTATCATAAGGAATATCTTTCCCATAAGGAATGATAAAACCATTTTTATCCACCGGATAAAATTTAACCATCTTTATCTGCACTATAGGCGTGCGTTCTTTAAGTAATACAATGAGAGTGTTAGGAACAATTCTTTTTACCACCACATCCTCGTATTCAGGGTGTCTTCTGCTAATTTCTTTTGCCAGAGCAGAGATTTCTAAAGCAAAAATATTTATCCCGGGATTTAATCTCGTAAATTCAAAAGCATCTTTTCCGGTAAGTGTAATATGATTCTTCACATAAACTTCGGAAAGTCTAAAGCAAGACATATTTGATAATAGAAAATAAACTAATTTTATTCCTCCTATAACAATAATGCAAATAAGAAAAACGACGATAAATAATTTGAATATAACTTTCTTTACAAATTCCCCAAAAGGACTTTTCTTATTTACTTTACTTCTTTTACTTTTTCTCTTCCACATAATAATACCTACTTAGCCAATGCTGATTCGAGAATCTTAAGACAGAGTTGCGGAAAGGAAATATTTTCTGCCTGCGCCGCTTTAGGCAATAGACTCCGTGATGTCAATCCCGGTATAGTATTAATTTCTAAAACTACGGGAACTCCCTCCTTATTCAAAATCATATCTACCCGAGAAAACCCCCTACAGCCCAATACACAATGTGCCTTCTTTGCAACAGTCTGAGCTTTCTCTTGCAAATCTTTTCTTATCGGTGCTGGCAGAAGATAACAAGTTTCTTTATCTTTATATTTTGCTTCATAACTATAGAACTTCCGCCGAGGAATAATCTGAATAAGGGGTAATGCTTTATCTCCTAAAATTGCCACAGTAACTTCTTTTCCTTCAATATATTCCTCTATTATTACCTTTCTGTCATAAGTAAAGGCTAAATCTATGGCTTTATGCAAATCTTCTTCTTTTTCTACAATAGAAACCCCTATACTTGAACCTCCTCGAGCTGGTTTCACCACACAGGGATATGAAAATTCAATTGTGTCAAATTTTGAATTCTCCAGTATTTTATACCTCGGCACAGGAATGCCGGCTTTCTCAAATACCTTACGCGACTCAATCTTATCCATTCCTAAATAACTTGCTCTACTATCTGAACCTGTGTAAGGAAATCCTAAATTCTCTAAAATCTTCTGAAACTTTCCATCTTCTCCAAAATTACCATGGAGAGCATTAAAAACTACATCTATTTCTGCTTCTTCTAACAATTCCTTAAATAACCCTTCTAAACTGTCATTCCACCATTCTAAATCTCTTGGTAAAATAACAGGAATCGCTTTTAATCCTAATTCTCTCAAAGCACTAAATACTGCTCTTCCAGATTTTAAAGAAATATCATGCTCACTAGAAGGGCCTCCCATAAAAACCCCTATTTTGAGATTTTTCCAGTAGCTTAATTCCATTTGAGTATTTAATAATTTCTTATTACCTTAATTTCTGGCTCAAGCCATACCCCGTGAACAGACTTTACCTTTCGCTGCACATTTTCCATAAGAAGAAGAAAATCTTTTGCAGTTGCTTTTCCTAAATTTATAAAGAAATTAGCATGCTTTTCAGAAACCATTACATCGCCTATACGACTTCCTTTCATACCGGACAGTTCAATTAATTCCCCACTACTTCTTCTGATATTCAAAGGATTCTTAAAGACACATCCTGCAGTGGGAAATCTTAGTTCCTGGGTTTTTCTACGATAATTTAGAAATCTCTCTATTCTATTTCTTATAGATTGAGAATTTTTCTTTCTTTTTTTCATGAGACTGATTTCCAGAATAATAAAATCCGTAAGATTGCTTTCACGGTAATTAAATTTCAATTTTTTCCTATCCAGAGTAGCAACATTACCCCATTTATCCATTACCGTAACTTCTTTTACAAAATCACCTATTTGTATATATTTTCCCTTACCAGGGGCTTCCCTTACTCCTGCATTTAGATATACCGCTCCCCCTAAAGAACACGGTATACCCGCCAAAAATTCCCATTCTCCATAAGAATTAACAAGCATCCATTCCAGAAGTTCATTTACCTTTACTCCACTTCCCACTTTTATAACTTCTTTATAAGAAGATATCTTTTTAAGGAATGCGCTGTTCAATTTTAATACTACCCCTTTCAACATTTCATCAGGGAATAACACTTTACTTCCGCCTCCTAATATAAAACAAGGAATTTTATTTCTACTGGTAAAAACAATTATCTTCTCTAAGTCAAGCAGAGAAAAGGGCTTAACAAAAACTTCCGCTGGACCACCTATCCTTATCGTAGTATGTTTTTTTAGTTCTTCTTCCTCAATTACTTCTCCCTCTATACCCAGATTTTTTACTATTTTGGCTAAATTAGAACCAGCTTTAATTAACATTTTCCTTCAAGTCCTTTCAATAATTCATCGGTCACTTCAGTAATATCTCCTGCTCCTAACATAAGAACCAAATCATCTTTCTCCAGCGTATCTAAAAGATAGGAAGCTATTTTATCTTTTTTGAAGAACAAAACTTCTTTATTACTACCCAGTTTTTTCACTATCTCTTCATGGAGCATATAACCGTTAATCCCCTTTATAGGTTTTTCGCTTGCCGAATAGATATCGGTCAACAAAAGTTTATCGGTAAGAGAAAAAGCATCAGCAAATTTATCTTTAAGATAAAAAGTCCTTGAATAGCGATGGGGTTGAAATACAGTAATAATACGGTTCTTCTTAAAAGTGCGAGCTGCCTCTAAAGTAGCCTTTATCTCATTTGGATGATGAGCATAATCATCAATAATCATTATAGGCTCGTATTTTCTTATCTGAAATCTACGTTTTGTCCCTTTAAAAGAAGATAAGGCTTGTTTTATTACATTCCAATCTATATTAAATTCTCTTGCCAGAGCAATCACTGCTTGTGCATTCAGAACATTGTGTTTCCCGGGGATCTGTAGACTAAAACCTTCCACCTTCTCACCAAAGTAACTACACTCAAATTCTACGTGATTTGCATTTAGAGATATATTTAATGGATAAACATCTGAATCTTTACTAAACCCGTAACTTATAGAACGCACAGGTAAATTGAGCATAATCTCTCTAAGATAAAGGTCATCGTAACAGTAGAATACGCAACCCATATCACGTGTTTTGTTTATAAAAAGCTGATAGGCACGAATTATCTCATTTATATCATTTCTATAATAATCGAGATGTTCAAAATCAATGTTATTAACTACTGAGTAAACAGGAGAAAGCTTTATAAATGACCCATCGCTTTCATCAGATTCAGCAATAATAATATTACCTTTACCGAGCCATGCATTTGTATCATACTGATTAATCCAACCCCCCACTATAGCAGTAGGAGATAATCCTGCTTCGTGCAAAAGATGGGTAAGCAGAGCACTTATTGTGGTTTTACCGTGAGCCCCTGCTACCGCTATGCCTATCTTTGTTTGAAAAAGGAATGCCAATACATCTGAACGATGTAATATGGGAATACCCAATTCTTTTGCCCTGATAAATTCTGGATTATTGGGAAATATGGAAGAGGAATATACCACTAATTCTACATCTTCTTTTATATTTGTTTTCTTATGTCCCACAAAAACCTCAATTCCTATTTCCCGCAATTTATATACACAAAAGTTCTCCACTTTATCCGAACCACTTATTTTGTACCCCAGTTGAAAAAAAACCTTGGCTAATCCACTCATACCTATGCCACCTATTCCTATAAAATGAATTTTCTTAATCTTATTCAGCATATTTCACTATTTAAGTTCTATTAATTTTTCTGCTGCATCTGCTAATAACTTAGTTGCAGATGGATTGCTTAATTTCTTTATGCTCTCACTCAATAAGTCTCTTTTCGCTTTGTTTTTTATTATATCACAGATAAGAAAGTAAGTCTCATCGTCGTTTATATCTTTCTCTTCTATGCAAAAGAGGGCATTTCTTTGAGCATAATAAAGCGCATTTAACAATTGATGGTTCTCGGCATGTGGATAAGGAATTACTATCGCCGGCTTAGCAAAAAAAGCTATCTCGTTAAGAGTAGAAGCTCCTGCTCTTCCAATTACCAAATCTGCTGAACTGTAAAGAACCCCCATATCCTCATAGAAAGAAAACACTTTAGCCGGGATACCCAGTTTAGAATATTTTTCCGCTACGCGGTAAACATCTTTCTCCCCTGTTATATGAATAATCTGGAGAGGAATTTTTTCCTTAATTATCCTTTCACTTATATTAAGAAAATAATTATTAATAACACTTGCCCCCTGACTACCTCCCAGAATAAGAACGGTAAAAAAAGAAGGATTAAGTCCAAGTTTACGTATTGCCGTCTCTTTGTCCATCACTACCAAATCTGGCCGGATAGGATTACCCGTAAATATAATTTTATCTTTTACTCTAAAATAGCTCTTAGAATCCTCAAAACTAACTGTTATCGTATTAACCAAATAAGAAAGCCAGCGATTTGCTTTCCCGGGATAAACATTCTGTTCATGAATCAGGGTGGGTATGCGTAATAAGAAAGCCGAAAAAAGTAAGGGGAAGGAAAGAATCCCCCCAAAACCTACTGCTATTCGGGGATGCAAGAATAAAACCAGCAAGAACGAATAAATAGCTCCTCTCACAAAATTAAAAAAAAATCTGAAATTATTATAAAATCCTTTTCCTCTCAAAGGTAAAATAGGAATAGTTAACACTTTAATATTGCTAATCTTTTTTCTAATGTAATTTAATATTTTTTTCTCTTCTGGCCGGCCGGAAATAATAAATATAACTTCAAGAGAGAATATCCTTTTTAGCATCTCATCTATTAAAGCAGTAGCCGGAAATATGTGTCCCCCACTACCTCCACTTGCTATCAACATCTTCATTAGCTAACCCTTCTTCTATCCCGTGCAATATTTAAGAGTAATGCAACGTAAGCAAGATTAAAAATGAGAGCAGAACCACCGTAACTTATGAATGGCAAGGGTAATCCTTTGGTAGGTAATACCCCCAAAGTAACTCCAATATTGACCAAAATCTGTATCGCTAAGATGAATATGATACCCAGACTTAAAAGTTGCCCAAACTCTTCCTGTGTCCGAAATGGTATTTTAAAAGCCTCCCAGAAAAAAATGACAAAGAGAATAATTACTAAAAGTGCGCCGATAAGACCTAATTCCTCTCCCAGAATAGAAAATATAAAATCGGTATGGGCAGCAGGAAGGTAGAGAAATTTCTGTCTGCTCTGACCGAGTCCCTTTCCCAGAAGGCCACCTGAACCAAAAGCAATTAATGACTGAACAACTTGAAAACCAGTTCCCCGTGGGTCAGCCCAGGGATTTAGAAATGCAAGCACCCTCTTTCTACGATAGGGAGTAAAAAATATAGCAATAAAGACAATGGGCAGAAAAATCAATATAAGATTCAAAATGTATCTAAAACCTACTCCAAAGATAACCATAAATATAAGGAAAATACTCACGATGAGAAAAGCGGTTCCCAGATCTGGTTGAATTAAAATGAGACCGGCTATAACAAAAGTAACTAGAATTAATGGTGTAAGGTTAAAAAAATTGTTCTTAATCAGATTCTTCTTGCGTACAAAAAAATCCGCTGTATATATAAGCAAAGAAAATTTAGCTAATTCGGATGGCTGAAAACTGACAATACCAAACCTAAACCATCTTCTTGCCCCTCCAATAGATTGTCCTATACCGGGAATAAGTACCGCTATCAAAAGTAATAAAGAAAGCAAAAGAAGAGGTTTACTATATTTCCTCAAATGCAAATAATCCCATTGGAGAAAAAAATAAAAGACAAAAGCACCTAATAAAAGGTAGAAAAGATGTCTCTTAAGATAATAAGCACTATCGTGAAGACGCTCATAGGCAAACACACCGGAAGAAGAATAAATCATCACAATACCAATAGCAACCAATATAGTAGTTACAAAAAATATCCTCCTTCTTATCTCACGCATACACCCTCTTTAAATTGTAAACTATATCTTTAAAAGCCTCTCCCCGGTGTTCATAGTTTTTAAACATATCAAAACTCGCACACATAGGAGAAAGTAAAACCACGTCACCTTCCTCAGCAATCAGATAGGCATAATCTACCGCCTCTTCTAAACGATTAAATTTTTCTACCGGAAGTAAATCTTTTACCGCTTCTTTTATCTTATCCGCACCTTCTCCAATGAGAATGAGATGCTTTACCTTTTCCCTCAGCCAATCAGAAATAGAAAAAAAATCCTGCCCCTTATCTTTCCCACCTGCTATCAATATCACTTTTTGACTAAAAGAGCTTAAACTATAACGGGTTGAATGAATATTGGTGGCTTTTGAATCATTTACAAATCTAACCCCACCAATCTCGGTTACAAATTCACAACGATGGGCAAGGCCGGTAAACTCCCGAAATACAGAAAGTACTAATTTCTCTGGGATACCAAAAAGAGAACCAATTTTTATAATTACTTTAAGGTTCTCGTTAAATTCCTCATTCTCCTCAGGAGTATTAAAAAATAATACTTTGGAACGTGTTTTATCAGCAAAACTTCTGGTAATTGGGTCTTTGTAATTGAGAATTAAATAATCGGAAGAATCTTGATTCATAAAAATTCTCTCCTTTGCTTTAATATATTCTTCAAAGGAGCTATAGCGGTCAAGATGGTCGGGTGTGATATTTAAAACCACTGCAATGTGTGGTTTAAAGGTTATAATATTTTCTAACTGAAAAGAACTCACCTCTAATACTACATAAGTATCGGGTTTTAATTTGTCTAACTCTCCCGTGAAGGGATTACCGATGTTACCACAAACTAAATTAGAGATACCAGCTTTCTCTAAAACTCTCCCTGTGAGGGTGGTAACGGTGGTTTTCCCATTTGTCCCTGTGATGGCAATAATTGGTGAAGGAGAAAGAAGATATCCGAGTTCTATTTCACTGACTATAGGTATGCCCAAACTTCTTGCCTTTTCCAGAAAAGGAATATTTGAAGGTATGCCGGGACTGATTATAACTAAATCCTTTGAATCTAAAAAAGCAGGAGAATGTCCCCCAAGTTCTACTTTAAACCCTTCTTTTTCCAGCTGAGATGCAAGATTTTTTAAATCCGGCGTATTATTACTATCGCTTATCCAGACATCCGCTCCTATTCTCTTTATTGTTTTCGCCGCTGACAGCCCACTTCTCCCTAACCCTAAGACTAAAACCTTTTTCCCAGCAAAATCTTTTATGTCTGAATTCCTACTCATTATCAT
>JBFWKV010000059.1:0-7141 GCA_050252475.1 Candidatus Omnitrophota bacterium
CTCCCTGGAAGATAGGAATTGTTATAGGGTATGATAAAGAGATTTTGCAGAGCAATTTTCTTAATCTGGAAATGCGTTTTATTGACGAGACATCTTTTAACATAGGAATTTCCCATATATTTTAGTACTTGACAATTGCTAAAATTGTGCTATAATTATAACACCAGAAGAGAAAAGCATCCTTTCAAACGCAGAAAAGATGGCTATACATTGCTGTCCCAAATGTGAATTGTGGAATTCCTGTTCTACCAAATGGCTCCGCACCGAGAAAGGAGAGGAGAATATTTGTTGCAGTTCATGTTCCTCGTATAAAACCTGCCTGCGCAATGACATAGAGAGATTACTTGAAGAAAAAGCGGTAAAACTGAATTGGTTGAGAGCACAGTTGGATGAGGTTATCAACCAACAGACAGCGGTTTATCAGGAAAATGTCTATGGCTTAAGCATGCGTGACTTTAAGGCTTTTGTCGCTAACTATGCTCTTACTGGTTTCTGGATATTATTTGGTATAGAAACAAAATTATTACAAGAGAGTGTTCTCTATACTCTTTCTATTATTCCCTGCCTCTTTGTCTACTGGATAATCTTAAGGAAATTGCAGAAAAAGACGGTTGAAGTAAAAGCCTGATTTCAATTAATCATTTCCTGACTATTAACACAGATATATTTTTGCGGTTGCATATTTTTGGTTTTTATGTTAACATTACAAATCTTAGATTTTAGCGTTATTTTCTTAAATAACCTTTTTAATAAAATAATCTTAAAAAAGGGGGGATAATGAAGAGGCTGGTCTTTTTGGGAGTTTTGGTTTTTTTGTTTTTTGCAAGCCTGGTTGAAGGTGCCTCACGGGTAATTCCGGTGGAGTATCCTGAAATAAGCGAATTAGACGATGATAGTTTCCTAGAATTGGTTCAGCGGAAGGCATTTGAATTTTTCTGGTATGAGGCAAATCCGGAAAACGGTTTGATCAAGGACCGCGCGAACAATTTTGGTCCCGATGATTATAAAATCTCTTCGGTGGCTTCTGTAGGCTTTGGTTTAACCGCTCTCTGTATTGCTGAGAAAAGAGGCTGGCTTTCTCACGAGGAAGCATATAGCCGTGTTTTAACCACTTTGAAATTCTTTAAAGAAAAGATGAAACGCGAATTTGGTTTTTACTATCATTTTGTACATATAGATACAGGGGAACCATTGAGGAAATCTGAGGTTTCTTCCATTGATACTGCCTTGTTTTTAGCGGGAGCATTATTTGCAGGAGAATTTTATAAAGGGACAGAGGTGGAGAAACTGGCACGCGAAATTTATCAGGAAGTAGAATGGGATAAAATGTTAAATCAAGGAACAACCATTTCCATGGGTTGGAAGCCATCTCACTTGCCTGATGCAGGATTTATTGTTGACCGCTGGAGTTATTATTCGGAGGCAATGGTTATGTATCTTCTGGCGATTGCTTCTCCCACCCATCCCATACCCGCTGAATACTGGTTTGAATGGGTAAGGCCTATAAGGAAATACAAAGATTTTGTTTGCGTTTCCTTTCCCGCTCTTTTTGCCCATCAGTATTCTCATCTCTGGGTAGATTTTCGGAATAAGAACGATGGTATCTGCGACTATTTTAAAAATTCGGTAAATGCCACTTTAGCCAATCGGCAGTTCTGCATTGACAATATGCAGCGTTTTAAAACCTACGGACCTGACTCCTGGGGACTGACCGCCTGCGATGGTCCAGAAGGATACAATGTATACGGTGCTCCTCCTTCTATTTATTTACCCAAACATGATGGAACTATTGCTCCCACTGCTGCTGGCGGTTCTGTTATGTTTACTCCTGAATTATCAATTTCCTGTTTGCGCAATATATACAATCAGTATAAAGAAAAAATCTGGGGAATCTATGGTTTTTCCGATGCCTTTAATCTGGACAAAAACTGGTTTGCTTCTGATGTAATAGGTATTGATCTGGGAGCAATTGTCTTAAGCATTGAAAATTACCGTTCAGGAATGGTCTGGGATTATTTTATGCGTAATGAGTTTATTAAAAAAGCGATGGAAAAGGTTGGTTTCAAAGAAGGAACAAAGGAATTGGTCTGGGAAGTGCCAAAGACAAAGGCGAAATTTACCCCCAAACCTCCCAACGTTGACGCTAACCTTAAAGAATGGAAAGGTGCTTACTGTATAGAACTTGTTCCCCAGAAGCATCTTGAGTATCTTTATGTTACTGATTCTAAGGTTGACCTGAGAGGGAAATTCTATTTTATGTGGGACAATGACGCATTATATTTAGCAGCAGAAATTGTGGATAATGAAATTATCGCCAGAATGCGCGATAACTTGATTTATAGAGATGACTGTGTGGAGGTCTTCATAGATCCCAAAAACGATGGTTTTATTTTCAGGAATCCTGATGATTTTCAGTTCGGTTTTGCTCCCACTGGTTTTGAGGGAAAGCCGATTAAATGGGAATGGTTTCATCAGGATAAGTTCCAGGACAAAGTAGAATTTGCCATGAAAGAAGCCAAACTTGAAGGGAAGAATGGTTACGTTCTGGAGGCAAAGATTCTCTGGGAATTTCTGGGGATAAAACCGGAAAAAGGCTATACTTTTGGCATCTCTCCTGCAGTTCATGATGTAGATGAATTGGACAATTCTCCTCAGGCAAAATTGAACTGGTTTTATATTTATCAGGTTAATGATCCAAGGATTATCCTAGGAGAAATAACACTTGAATAAAAAATAGAGTCCTCTTGAATTATGTCGGAAAATGGTTTCTTAAAACCAGTCTATATTGATGCCTTTGATTTAGACGATGCTTGGTTTCAGTGCCTTTCGCAAATTTTAGAGTACGGTCATGTCTACACCATAACCCGTGGAAGTTACCAGGGACAGAGAAGGTTAGAGTTTGATTTTGTTACCGTAAGGGTGCGCAAACCAGAACATCAGATTATTCCCCTTATGCCAGAGGGATGTGGTATTCCTGCCCCCACGAGTTTAGAGTATATTCAGAGTTATCTTAATTATTTACTTACCGGCACAAAAACCGATACGGAAGACTATACCTATGGGGAGCGCCTGGTTGAACCAAAAATAAGAACTGAGGAAATAATTGATGGAAAAAAAATGATAAAAGAAATGCCTTTGCATTGCAATCAGATAGAAGAGGTGATCAATATTTACAGAAAGCAAGGATATGGGACAAACCAGGCAATTATGGAAATCGGTATGCCTTCAGATATAAAACTTGTCGATCCTCCCTGTCTCCGCCTTATTGATACGCGTATCCGTTATGGAAAATTGCACTTTATTTTATACTTTCGTTCCTGGGACCTCTGGGGGGGGTTTCCTTCTAATTTAGGAGGGTTGGAACTGGTTAAGCAATATATGGCAGGGGAGATTGGTGTAGAAAATGGAGAAATAATTGCTTGCTCCAAAGGATTACATCTTTATGAATATGCGTGGGAATATGCAAAAATACGCACCAAGAAGACGCATATTAAGATAGAGTAATATGAGAAAAATAAAAGCTTTAATTCTGGGAGGAGGGCAGGGGAAGCGACTTTTTCCCTTAACCCGCGACCGTTCAAAACCAGCGGTGCCTATTGCGGGTAAATACCGGCTCATTGATATTCCTATAAGCAACTGTATTAACTCTAACATTCGGAATATCTTTGTGCTTACTCAGTTTAACTCTGCATCGCTTAATCACCATATCAATCACACCTACCGCTTTGACTACTTTACTCAGACTTTTGTGGAGATTCTTGCAGCAGAGCAGACGCTTCAGAACAGAGAGTGGTTTCAGGGAACTGCCGATGCGGTAAAAAAGAATATTAATCATCTCAACCTTGAGCGAGATGATGATGTACTTATTCTTGCGGGTGACCATCTATATAAAATGGATTATCATGATATAATAAACTTTCATCGTGAGAAAGATGCGGATTTTACTGTTTCTGTCGCGGTTATACCTGTAGATCTGGCTGAAGAATTCGGGGTTATTAAGCTTGATAAGGAGATGCTTATAAGGGAATTCCGGGAAAAACCATCACGGGAAATAGCTCTTAGAGAAATGCTCTTATCTCCCCAATGGAGAAAAAAGTTAAATTTGAAAAAAGATTCCTGTCTTGCTTCTATGGGAGTTTATGTGTTCAAGGCAGATATTCTGAGGAAAATTCTTGAATCTACTACCGATGTGGATTTTGGCATGCAGGTTATTCCTAAAGCGATAAAAAAATACAAGGCATACGGTTTTATCTTTAACGGTTACTGGAGAGATATCGGAACAATAAAATCATTTTACGAAGCAAACATTTCCCTTACCCATGTTCACCCTAAATTTGATTTCTTCTCGGAGGAAAAGAAAGTTTTTACCCATCCGCGTTTTCTTCCTCCTGCCCGCATTGAGGATTCTCGGATAATAAATTCACTCATTACCGAAGGATGTATTATCAAAGGTGCACATATTGAAAACTCTATTGTGGGATTGCGGAGCATCATTAATAAAAAAACATTCATCAAAGAATCTATAATTATGGGGGCAGATTATTATGAACCAAAAGACAGCAAGGAAGCCATTCCTATAGGGATAGGAGAGGGTTCTGTGCTGGAGAAAGTGATTGTGGATAAAAATGCACGTATTGGCAGGAAGGTAATTATAAGAAATAAAAGAAAATTAGACTATCTGGATAGTGAAAATTATTATATTCGCGATGGCATAGTGATTGTCCCCAAGAATGGAGTAATCCCTGACTCTACAGAGATATGAAAATAATGATTGTTGGACCGGGAGCGATGGGATGTTTATTTGGTGCTTTTTTCTTAAGAGCGGGGGAGGAAGTTTTTTTTCTGGATAAGAATAAAAAAAGAGCAGAAGAACTTGTTCGAAGAGGTATTAAAGTAGAGGGGTTAACGAATTTTATAATAAAAGATATAAAAGCAACCGTTGAAGCAGAAGAAATAAAAAAAGTAGACTTAGTTATCCTTACCACCAAAGCCTATTCCACAGAATCGGCAGTAAAAAATATCATTCCTATTTTAGATAGACAAACCTTTGTGCTTACCCTCCAGAATGGGTTGGGCAATATTGAGACAATTGCTCGATACGTTTCTCCTCAGCAGATTATTGCGGGAGTTACTGCCGAAGGGGCAACCCTTATTGATACAGGGTATATCAGGCATGCGGGAAGAGGCGAAACAATTATTGGTGCTTTACCGAATGCGGAAATTCCGCTCGCCAGAATAAAAGAAATCATACGGACTTTCCAGAAAGCAGGATTTAAATCCAGATTTACTCAAGATGTGGAAGGACTTATCTGGTCAAAAGTAATTATTAATGTAGGGATTAATGCTTTGGCCGCCATCACCGGGTTAAACAACGGAAGACTTCTGGAATTTCCTTATACTTTGCGTATAATGGAGGAAGCAGTGAGAGAAGCACAGAAAGTTGCCGAGAAGAAAAAAATACGTTTAATTTATGCCGATCCGGTTAAGAAAGTAAAGGAGGTTTGCAAGAAAACTTATTCCAATATTTCTTCCATGCTTCAGGATATCTTACGCAAAAAAAAGACAGAGGTTGATTATATCAATGGAGCAATTGTTCGGGAAGGAGAAAAATTAAAACTTTCTACCCCGGTGAATGCTCTCCTTACTGATTTAATAAAAACCATTGAATCAAGCTATCATTTGAAGGTGAATTAATGGAGAAGGATAAAAAACGCGTAAAACGCCTCTTCATTGCTGCCACGATGCAGAACGATGGAAAAACCACCATCGCCTTAGGACTTGTTTCTGCTTTAAGGAAGAAATTTAAGAGAATAGGTTTTATAAAACCTGTGGGTCAGCGTTATCTTCTGGAGAACGGCTACAAGGTTGATGAGGATTCGGTTCTTATGGAAAAAGTATTCGGTTATCGCTGTTGCATCAAAGATATGAATCCCATTGCTGTGGAGCGCGGTTTTACCGAAAGATACCTTCTCCATGGTCGAAAGGAGCTTCTGGAGAAAAAAATTATGCGTGCTTTTAATAATTTAGCCCGCGATAATGATTTGATAATTATTGAAGGGACTGGGCACGCAGGCGTAGGGTCATGTTTTAACCTTTCTAATGCCCGCGTAGCAAAAATGTTAGAAGCACCGGTGATTCTTATTTCCTCGGGGGGGGTAGGTAAACCCATTGACGAAATACTCCTGAATAATGCTCTTTTTGCACGCGAAGGTGTTGAGGTGAAGGGAGTGGTGATTAATAAAGTGCTCCGAGAAAAATATGGAAAAGTTCGCCGGCTTGTGAATATAGGGTTGCGTAAAAACGGAATAGAACTTTTGGGAGTAGTGCCCTACAATGAAATTCTCAATGTTCCTACCATTCGTCAGATTAGCGAGGAGCTGGGATTAAAATTACTTAACCCCTCCGGTGCTCAGGACAATATGGTAAAAAAGGTTGTGGTGGGGGCCATGGAACCCCATGAAGCACTAAATTATTTTGAGAATGGTTCTTTAATTATTACTCCGGGAGACCGTGAGGATATCATTCTTTCTGCGATGAGTTTTCACCTTACAGGTAGAGAAAGGGGAAGAATTATAGCGGGAGTTTTGCTTACCGGAAATCTTCTGCCTCATCGGAAGATTCTAAAACTTTTACGTCTGTCAAAGATTCCTTTGTTGCTTTCTCCTGAAGATACCTACACAGTCGCTTCCCGTATTCATGACCTGAGGATAAAGATAAGGCCAGAAGATAAAGAAAAAATTAGACAGGTAAGAACCCTTATTGAACGATATGTGGATATTGAAAGAATATTAGATTTCCTGAAGGATTAAGGTTTTAACTATGGGTAAGGAGGTTATTCCGCAAACCACTGTTTATAGACTTTCTTTGTATTTAAGAACTCTTGAGCGAATGGAGAAAGAGGGTAAAGAGTATATTTCTTCCCAGCAGTTGAGTAGAAAAACCGGTGTCAGTGCACATCAGATAAGACGCGATTTAAGTTATTTCGGGAAATTTGGTAAAAGCAGATTGGGTTATTGCTTCAACTCTCTGGTAGAGCATCTCCGTAAGATTTTAGGCATTGATGGGAATATCTGGAAGGTTGCTTTGATTGGTGCAGGTAATTTAGGAAAGGCGCTATTTTCCTATCGCGGTTTTCGTGAGA
>JBFWKV010000060.1:0-7094 GCA_050252475.1 Candidatus Omnitrophota bacterium
CCTCCTGGATACGTCCCGTGTCCTGCATAAACTCAGTGATTTAGGAATAAATCCTCAAGACCATGAAAAATTCAACTCCATAATTCGCAAACCTTATGGCATAATCCTGGTTACCGGACCCACGGGAAGCGGAAAAACTACCACCTTATATGCTGCGCTCTCCGAGATAAATTCTCCAGAAATAAATATCATGACCATTGAAGACCCAGTGGAATATCAAATTCCCCTCCTCCGCCAAACCCAAATTAATCCTAAAGCAGGATTAACCTTTGCCAGCGGATTAAGGAGTATCTTACGTCAGGACCCCGATGTAATTATGGTGGGAGAAATCCGCGACTTAGAAACTGCAGATATTGCCATTCAAGCTGCTCTTACCGGACACTTAGTCTTCTCTACCCTTCACACCAATGACTCGCCGGGTGCTTTAACCCGTCTTATTGATATGGGAATTGAACCTTTTCTGGTTTCCAGTTCGGTAATCGGAGTAATTGCCCAGCGTCTGGTGCGCTTAATCTGTCCTTATTGTAAAACTGAATACACTCCTCCGGAAGCAGTGTTTAAAAGCTTAAACTTAGAGCCGAAACGAGAAGTAAAATTCTATCACGGGAAGGGATGTGAGCAATGTAAAGGAACCGGTTATTCGGGAAGAAAGGGTATCTTTGAACTTCTCTTAATTAACGAAGAGATACGTAAACTTATTGTAAGCAAAGCTTCTGCCTCGGTGATTAAACAAACCGCCATTAACCAAGGAATGTCCACCCTGCTGGCAGACGGTTTGAATAAAGCCATAAATGGTTTAACCACACTGGAAGAAGTATTAAGAGTGGCTAAACTGGAAGAATAATAAAAACTCAAAACTGAAAGTGCAAAGCGAAAAGAGTATTAAGTCTTTCGCTTTTCGTTTTGAGTTTTTCGCTTTAAATTACGGATTACCGATTACCAATTACGAATTACCAATTACCAATTACCAATTACGGATTACGAATTACGGTTTTTCACTTTACACTTTTAACCTCCAATGCCTACATTCAAGTATCGTGCAAGAAATAAGTTAGGGGGATTGGTAGAGGGTAAAATTGAGGCAGAATCCTTAGCCCATGCCAGTGAGAAACTGGTAGCAATGGGATTTACCCTGCTCACCCTTTCTCCCTACAGGGAGAAAAGAGGATTAAAATCTTTTCTCCACCTCCAATCTAAAAGAGTAAAACCAGCAGAACTTGTCCTTTTCAGCCGGCAGCTCTATACCCTTTTAGATGCAGGAGTTCCCCTCATCTCTGCCTTAGAATCTCTCTCTGAACAGGTAGAGGGGACTTACTTAGAAATTGTAATTAGAGATTTAATCTCTTCCCTTCGTTCGGGAGAAAGCTTCTCCAATGCCTTAGAAAAATTCCCCCAGGTTTTTAACAACCTCTATTGCAACCTGATCAAAGCAGGTGAAGCAAGCGGAAAATTAGATGAAGCACTCCACCGCCTGGCGGTGATGGGAGAATATGAGGAAGAGATGCGTGCACGTATTCGTTCCGCCCTGATGTATCCGGTGATTGTCATCTCTGCTTTAATCGGCACTTTTATTCTCATGATTACTTTTGTCTTACCCCGTTTTGCTAAAATATTCTCCCGTTTTAAAACCAAACTTCCCCTTCCCACACAAATCCTTATGGGAATAAACCATCTGGTAAGTAATTACGGAATATTTCTTCTAGGAAGCATTATCATCTTAATCTTTCTCTCCATAAGATTAAATAAAACTCCCCGGGGAAGAGAATTTTTTGACCGTTTGAAACTAAAAATCCCTATCTTGGGTCCTTTATTCCTCAAGATAATTCTTTCCCGTTTCTGCCGGACCACTGCCGGACTTATCCAGAGCGGTATTCCCATTATTAAGACTCTGGAACTGGTGAAACAAATTTCCGGAAATGTGCTTATCGCCCGCGCCATCGAGAATATCCGTACGGGAATAAATACCGGAGCCCCCCTACACCTCCTCATGAAACAGGAGAAATTCTTTCCACCGATGATTTCCCACATGGTAGCCATTGGTGAAGAAACCGGAAAATTGGATGAACTTTTACTGAAAGTCTCGGATTATTTTGACTATCAGGTAAATTATACTGTTAAAAACCTTACCACCCTGATTGAACCGTTCCTGCTCCTTGCCCTGGGAGGAGGAGTACTTCTTATGGCTTTGGCTATCTTTTTGCCCATGTGGAATTTAATTTATCTGTTTAAAAAGTGAAAAGGCGGTAATTCGTAATCGGTAATCCGTAATTAAAAGCGTAAAGTTTAAAGTGCAAAGTGTAAAGTTAAAAACGCAAAGTGAAAAACGAAAAAGAGGTAATCCGTAAACCGTAATCGGTAATTGGTAATTGAAAAGCGGAAAGTTTAAAGCGCAAAACGCAAAACGAAAAGACGTAATCCGTAATCGGTAATTGGTAATTAGAAGCGAAAAACGGGAAGCGTAAGGTTAAGTAAATAAATAATTTAGTTGACAAAAGAACCGTTTTTGCTATAATCTTACCTTAAATATAAACTGAAAGGAGGTGAAACAGATGAAAAAAGGTGGTTTTACCTTGATTGAGCTGGTTATCGTTATCGTTATCATCGGAATTCTCGCCGCTATCGCCATCCCCAAGTACTTAGACCTGCAGAAAGAGGCAAAAAAATCTTCCTGCCAAGGAACTATCGGAGCCATAAGAGCGGGAATCCAGATTTATTTTGCGAAAAACAAAGCCTTTCCTGCCGCGACGGCATCACTCACAGACATAATTACCGAAGATTACGATGCTACCCTCTGGAATGGTACCACTTTAGGAACAGCTACTACTTGTACTTGGGGGGATGCAACTGCCGGTGAGCAATTTACCTGCAGCTATGACGAGAGTGGAGGAACATTTGTTTGTACAGAAGGTAGCAGTGGAGGTTAATAAGTTTTAACAAAATGTGAAAACTCAATTGTCAAAAATAAATAAGAAGTTTCTTGTTTTTGATTACGATGGAGATTTTGTAACAGTTGTCTCTGCCTATTTAGAGGGAGAAAAAGTAAAAGTCTCAGGAGTAAAAACTATTTCTCTTCTGGGCAGAGAAAAAGAAGAGCGCGAAAAATATCTCCTGGAAGAAATCTCTCAGACAAAAAGAGAATTCTCACCGCGGGGTCGGGAAGTGCTTGTCTGCCTACATACCAGTTCCCTCTATGTAGGAAGATACACACTTCCTGACCTTCCTCAGAAAGAAATTCCTACCGCATTGCGCTGGCAGTTCCGCGGAGTAACTCCGGAAACCACCGAAGATATCATTTTTGACTACTTGCAGGTAAAAGAAACTACCGATGCTGAAGGAGTAAAACAGAAACACTTTCTTGTCTGTTTAGCACAGCGCAAAGAACTGGAATGTATTTATTCCTTAATGGAAGAAAGCGGACTGGAACCAGTCAAACTTACTGCTCCTCCCTTCGTTTTAGGAAAATTGCTTCCCTCTACACTGGATCCCCAGAAAATATACGCAGTATTAGATTTTTCCTGGACCGCCAGCACATTTTCTTTTTACCAGAATGGACAAATCCTTTTCTCCCGGATTATTCCGGTGGGAATAAAAAACCTGGTCAGCTCTCTGGGGATCTCCATAGTCTATAAAGGAAATCATTTATCTTTAAATCCGGAAAAAGCCTGGCAAGCTCTGCAGGAGGTGGGCATCCCCGAAACCTTTAGCGAAGAAGAATGGGAGGGGTTCCCTTTGTCTCAGATGTTAGTCCTTATGCGTCCGGAACTGGAACGTTTTTATACGGAAATAAGCCGTTCCCTCCACTATTTTTCCCTTACCCTGAAAGAAGGAAATGTGGAAAAAATTTTCCTTACCGGAAGAGGCTCCTCTATAAAGGGGTTGCTTAAATTTTTGTCAAACAGTCTCCGCCTTCCCATAGAGGAATTGGTCTTTCATCTGGAGACAAAATTCGAGCTCTCTCCTCAAGAGAAGGCAGTTATCTCCTCACCCTTAGGAAGTCTTTTAAGCCTTTCGGACAAGATAAACCTTCTCCCTCTTGAATACCGGTTGGGCAATCTCCCTGTCTTACAGAAAGCTATAAGAAGTATTTCTCTCATTCTTTCCCTCATCCTTTTGGGTTATTTATCTATTGCTTTACCCAGAACCACATTCTACACAAAAGAACTCAGTCTTTTGAGGAAACAGGCATCCGTTCTGGAAAAACTTAAGGAATTGCAAAAAGAACTCCAAAAGGGAGAAGAAATAAAATCTACTCTTACCGGCGGAAGCATTAACTTTACCTGGGCAATTCAGGAAATCTCCGCTCTTCTTCCACCCCAGGCAATTATTGCTAAAATAAACATAAATAAAGAAACAAAGAATATTGAGCTGGGAGGAATTATCTTTGCGGGAGAATTTGTAGAAAATATTGTAGCGGAGATGCTGGAAAAAATAGAAAACTCAAGGCTTTTTCGGGAGGCAAAACTGGAATCAATCAGAAAAAAACCTGAGCAAACCACTGCTGAGTTCAAAATATCTGTAAAATTAAAATGAAAACAGAAGAAAAAATAAAGGAAATATTTAAAAAGTATCGCCGTCTGTTCCGCTTAGGCACCCCCTTGCTCATTCCTTTTTTTCTCTATCTTTTTATCTATCTTCCTTTTCACAAAAGAGTATCTGTTCTAACCAAAGAATATAAAAAATACCATACTCTGATGAAGGAATTGGGTATAACTTCTCTCGATGCAGAAGCAATAACAAATCTGACAAAGAAATTATCTCAATTAGAGGAAAATTTTTTCTCCCGGGACTCCGAAGCCATTGATACCATTTCCCGCCTCTGCTATAGGTTAGGGCTGGAACTTATCTCCATTTCTCCTTTGAAAAAAGAGAAATTGACGGATAAAGATAAAAAGCCACTTTCCCTGGGGAAAAAGAATGTATCCCGTATTATATTTAAACTTTCTCTACGGACTAATTTCATAAATCTAATGCGTTTTCTGGAAGAGACAGAGAAAAACGAGAAATTCTTACTTCTTAATAACTTATTAATCAATAAAGCAACTCCCACGGATGTAAATTCGGACAGTTTGAAAGTAGAAATAGACCTGGAAGTATTTGTGCTGGGATGAGTTAAAGTGTAAAACGGTAATTCGTAATCCGTAATCGGTAATTGGTAATTAAAAGTGCAAAGTGTAAAGTGCAAAACGAAAAACCGTAATCCGTAATTCGTAATCGGTAATCCGTAATTAGAAGCGAAAAACTCAAAACGAAAAGACGTAATTCGTAAACCGTAATTGGTAATTCGTAATTGGTAATTGGTAATCCGTAATTCGTAATTGGTAATTGAAAAGTGCAAAACGCAAAGTGAAAAGCGAAAAACGGTAATTCGTAATCCGTAAATCGTAATCCGTAATCGGTAATTCGTAAATCGTAATCCGTAAATAAAAGTGCAAAACTTAAAACTAAAAGCGGAAAACTTAAAGCGAAAATGGAAAAGAAAAAACTTAATCTCATCGCGGGAGTACTGATAGTCATTTTTATCCTGGTTTTATTTTCTCAGTTTTCCCGCTTAAAACCACGCACTAAAAAATCCCGAAAAACCACTCCTCAACTATCCACCGAGGCAGTCTCTCTTGCTCAGAAAAACCTGGAAGAGTATTTTGCCAGTTTAGGCATTCCCCGCAATCCCTTTATCCTGGGGGGAAAGGTGCCTAAATGGAGGGAGAGTACTGAAGAAACATCTCAGGAATTAAATCTGAATGCCATTGTCTGGGATGAAACTCAACCTCTGGCAGTTATCAACAATGAAATATTCACTGTGGGACAAGAATCAGCGGGTCTAAAAGTTATCTCTATTGAAAAAGATAAGGTGATTGTAGAAAAGGAGGGGGAAACTATAGAGTTGGTGATATCTATAATAGAGGGGAATCTGTAATTGGTAATCCGTAAATCGTAATCGGTAATTGGTAAATCGTAAACCGTAATTGGTAATTGAGAAGTGTAAAACTTAAAGCGAAAAACGAAAAACGGTAATCCGTAAGCCGTAATTAGAAGCGTAAAGTGAAAAGCGAAAAACGTAAAACTAAAAACCGTAATTCGTAAATCGTAATTCGTAATTGGTAATGGAAAAGTGTAAAACTTAAAGTGCAAAACGAAAAACGGAAAGTGAAAAGTGAAAAACTTAAAGCGAAAAGCGAAGGAGGGAAAGATGGGTAAGTTTTCTATGTTTAGAGTAGGTGTATTTTTCTTGGTTATTTTTCTTACCGCTGGATTAACTTTAGCTCAGGAAAAGTCTTCTCCAGTCGTGGGAGAAATCACCGAAACTGAAACGGGAAATCTCACCATGACCTTCAAGGATGCTGATCTCCTTACTGTCCTGGAATTACTTGCCCGTAAAGGAGGCGTGAACATCATTGCGGGAAAAGATGTAAGTGGGACGGTTACGGTAAAATTGGTGGATGTCCCCTGGGAAAAAGCACTCAAGGCAATTCTTAAAATAAACAACTTAGGTTATGAGCGCGAAGGCAACATCATCACTGTAATGAGTCAGGATAAACTTGCCTCGCGGAGCAAAAGCGAAGCCGAGCTTTCGGATGTCCAGCCTATAATTACCGAAGTCTTTCATCTTAAAAACTTAGATGCCAACGATGCCCGCATTGCCATAGCACCTCAGTTGTCTCCCCGGGGAAAAATCTCGGTAGTGGAAATTAGAGGACAACGGGGATGGGTTTTTGGCAGTGAAGGTGAAGGTCTGACCAAACGGGAACGCGCCAGGAAAGAAGGAGAAGGGAAAGCCAAGATTTTGATTGTCTCCGATATCCCACCGGTTATGGAAAGGGTGAGAGAAATTATTAAAGCAATTGATATTATGCCCCGTCAGGTGCTTATAGAAGCAAAAATAGTGGAAATAAACCATGATAAACTCAAGGACTACGGTCTTGACTGGGGAACTGGAACCACCGGCGCAGAAAGTGCTACTTTAACCGATGTTGAGATTGAACGCGATGCCAGCAGAACTCCTCCCAAAACTCTTTCCACCATCGCCGGCCACAACCTGGGTTCACAGGTCACTCCTTCAGGTTTTGGCCCAAAGTCTACTTCTATATCCGGAACCG
>JBFWKV010000061.1:0-6979 GCA_050252475.1 Candidatus Omnitrophota bacterium
GGGGTATTTGGTGGATGCCTTTCGTTTAATCTCTCCTCGAGAAATAGATAAAATTAAATCCCATTTCGTCTGTTGCTTTGCTTCAGAAACAGCAGTGGTAGATAAAGAAGACGGTTTTTTTCAAGTCAGATTTAAAGATGGCAAAGGCCCCTTTACCTATACAAAAGATGAATTTATGAAAATGTGGGATAAAAGTTTTATTGTAGCTCCTGTAACCACAAATGTATGGTGTGAGAAAGGAGAAGGGGATAATGCCATTTATGTTATTTATTCTTACCACGACGAAGAGTTTGAAAAATGGGAGGAAGCACTTAGGTTCATATTCAGTCAGGAGACAGATATAGCAAAATTAGCTTATATAGATGAACTTGGTCTAATTCCATACGAAACTATTAAAAGAACGATGGATTCCGAACGCATATCCGAAGAAGAGGCATTCTCGAAGGTTAAAAAATCACTTGAGACAGAAGTGAAGAATATTAAAAATGGTGGAGTAATTTATGATAGCAATCCTTCCTACAATAAACTCTACAAATTCTTAGCTAAATATAAAATTGAATGTTTCATGGAAGACCTTAAATATGATAACTGGTATAGGATTATTAAGTTCGATGAACTAAACTTACCTAAATTAATCCAGTTATATTTTTTAAATGGAGATATAGATAATTATGTTCAATATAAAAGAAAGTATATCGATGCATTTAGAGAATTAAACATAGTTCAGCGAGATAAAAATTTTATTGAACAGATAGTATTCCTAATGAATAGAAATCCAGAAAAAATCTTTTTCACTATTAGAGGAATAGGCCATTTAGGATTAGAGGAAAAATTGGCTGAAAGAGGTATAAAAGTGAGATATATAATTTTAGGCGCAGAAGATATAGAGCAGAACTTGGCTAATCAACAGGTTATACAGATTTATCGTAATTTAAATGTAAATATTGAAGCAGACAAAGAATTTATGTTGATTTTGAAGGCAGAACTTCAAGAAATGTTAAGGATATATATCGCGCTAAGAGACAATAAGAATGTACTTGATTCTACAAGAGAAGCAAATAATATGTTAGCCAATCTTGAAATAGAAGAAGTTATGAAATTATACCCCGAAGTAAAAGATGTATTAATGAAAAATAGAGGGAAGTTAGGGGATTTTAAAGACATTTGTAGATTGATTTATACTTTGGTAGAACAAAAAATTGCCTCCAAAATGGGGCAGATAATGGGGGAGCAGAATAACGAGGTGGACAACGGGTTGTGAAGTGAAGAGATAAAAGATAAATAAACGAAGGCAGGAAAAGAAATAATAAAAAGAAGGGGTGGTGTAATTTCTTAACCTACAAAGAGCAATAATTTCCCTCATCTTTATTTCCCTACGGAATTTTTTCTTTCCCAACCTTTCCAATTGTTAACCAACCCTCGTCCACCTACGAGGTGGCCCCGATTGCCACCTACGAGGTGGACGACGGTTTGACGAGGTGGACAGGGTTGATGGGTCTGTTGTGGGTTGCAAAGGGAGGGGGCTTGACGATTAGCGTAGATATGCTATATATAATTAACAACTCTCAAAATCGCGAAGAAAAAAAGAGAAGCATTGATGAAGAAGAATAAGTTTATACTCTATTTTTTGTTTATTTTCTTAGGGGGATTATTTCCTGACTCTGGGAAAGAAAATATAATTTTTGCTGAGGAGAGAGAAAGAGAAGACATTTTCTTTATACCTGTCTATTATACAATTGATAGAGTACAGGGAAAACCGGAAACCATGCGTTTCTTTCCCTGGCAGAGGATAATACCTTATTCTCTTCCAGAAGCTTCTCCAGAAGGAGATTCTTCCACGGAGGCAATTTCTTCAGGAGGGGGTAGTATTGAATTAGATGCCAGTTTTACCCAGGGAATAAACCCTCCTTTCCTTGGTCCCTTAACCCTCCCCCCACATAATTTATCCTTACCCGTTTCTTCTTCCTTAGACCCTTCTTACTTTCAGAAATTATTGGCAGAAATGCCGCAGGAAAGGACTACCATTATATTGTCTCCTGTAGATACAGAAAAGAGAATCTTCAGAGTGACCTTAAAGGATAGGGAGTTAGGTGCATTGAGTTTTTTGGTGAGTATGGAAGGTGTTTATGGATTGACCGGAGAATTGCAGGGTCATGATACAGTAATAAAATGGGATGGTAAGGAATTTCGGCTTTCGGTATCAGTTGAGGGAGAAGAACTGAAAGTAAAACTTATCCCCGCCAATTCAGAATTCCCTCTTGAGGCGCGTTATCTTAAGAATTTTTCCTTTGCTGATTTTACCGCAAGTTTGAAATTTGATTTTATAGAAAGAAACCCCTGTATGGAATTGATTATTAAAAAAGAGAGTGTAGAGGTTTTAAAAGCAAGGATAAGTAATTTAGATGCTTATCTTCAAGGGGAAGTTGCAATTCTTGAAGCCGAGAGAGGAAGAATAACCGTTGAGGCGGGGAATCTTTCTTACCAGGGAGGAGAATTAGAAGGGGTTATGGGGATATCCTTTCAAAGCGAGAATGATAACCGTGTTTCAATTTCTTTTGGGGTGGGCGAAGAAAAGTATATAGAACTGGTTCAGGATAGTGCCAGCAGAAGAGAAATAATTGAAGCTTTTTTTACCGAATTGGCAGGCGATTTGAAAAGAGCAATGATAGAAAATCCGGATGAGTTCTGGGGTATTAACCCCGAGATTACTGTAGAGGAGATAAAACAGATACTCTTATCCATGGTAGAAGATGAGGAAAATACCCTGAGAATGATTGAGGAAATTAATCAACAAAGAGAAGGACTGACGGTTCCCCATGGTTTAAGAATTATGCTCAATCTTTCCCGTACCGAGCATGAACCCATTGCCCGAGTTATTCTGCCTTTATTGACCAGAACACTAGCGTTAAAGTTTAGTGCTTTGCCGGAAGGAATGGAAGCAAGTCTGGTCTATGCTTTAGCTGATACGGGAAGAACCATAGAAGCAGGCTATTTTAGAGAGGAGGAAGAAGGGATATTTTTCCAGATTGCTGAGCCAGGGAGTGCTTCGGCAGTAGGTTTTGATTTTTCTTTTACGGAAGGAATTAGTGCGCTTAACTGGATAGTGCGGGGGATAAAGGGAAGAATTGATACGGAGAGCTTTTCCCTTGCCAGCACTTCCATGAATAGCTCTCTTTTGGATTTTCTTTTCAAAATAAATTCTCTGCATAATTTTCAATGGGGTTTACATTATGATTTTGGTGGTATTCCTGAGTTTGACTTAGAGCTTCCTTTGGATGACTGGGGATATAAAAAATCGTATATTATTCTTAGTTTAGATAAATCCGGTATAGAAATGGGATTTAAACTTCCCTTTATCTGGGGTGGGATACTGGAGTTAAAAGGAGAAACCTTAAAATACACCCTGGATAACAAAGATATCTATTTTGAATTCTTTATGCGTGATGGGAGATGGCAGGTTGAATTTTCTTATCCCAGGGAAAAAGAATAATCTTTCCTGAAGGAACTAAACTGTGATATAATAAAACTCCATGTTCAGAAAAAGAATTTTCCTTCTTTTTACCATAATTTTTCTTTTGTTTTCCTCTTTTTCTTCTTTCTCCCAGGAACCACAGGATATTTCTCTAAAGAAAAGTTTTTCTTCTCTCCTTTCCGAGTTCAGTAAAAGTTTAGGAAAAGAGATAGAACCCGCTTATTTTGAAAAACATTTAGGTTTGCTTCCAGCGGGGATTATTTATGAGCCACAAGTGGGGGATATACTGGATTTATTCCGAAAGAAGGGTATATTTTTACATGCTTTTAAAGTTAAACCCGATAAGAATACCCTTACTCTGTTGAGGGAAAATGGTTATCCTTTTATTACTTATCTGGAGAAAAAAGGATATGTTTTAGTTAAGGATATTTCGGAGGAGAAGATTTTTTTAGTAAGTGGGAGAAAAGAATTTTTTTTACGAGAAGATGAATTTTTAGAATTATGGAGTGGATACATATTTTCTTTACCCCTGGTAAATATTATGGCAGAGAGGGTAAGAGATGATAAGCCCAAAAACGGGCGTTTTATAATTGCCTATTCGTATCATAAGGAAAATTTTGATAAATTAAAGCCTATCTTAGATAAGTTACAGGAGGAAGCAAATCTTTCCGGGAGAAAATTCATTTATATTGATGAACTTGGACTCATTCCCCGCGAATCTATAAAAAAGATACAAAAAATTTATAAGATAACGGAAAAAGAGGCCTTTGAGCGGGCAAGGAAAGACCTGGCTGAGGAGATTGAGCGGTTTTCGCGTGGGATTTCCACCTATGATGAGAACCCTTTCTATCAAGCACAGTATTCCTATCTTGCCCGGCATAAAATATTATCCTATATGGAGGAACTTGACTACGATAACTGGCGCCGGATTGTGCGTTTTGATGATTTTAATCTCCACAACAAAGCAGTAAATGCCTTCTGCCGGGGCAATATAAAAGCATATTTAAAGAAGCTGAGGGAATATAATCACGGCTTCTGGATTTATAATGTGAAAGAACGCGATGATAATTTTCGTCAGCAGATAAAAAAAATTGCTCAGAATAATCCCTCAAGCATAATTTTTACCTTGCGGGGAATAGGGCATTATGGGCTGGAAGAGAAGTTGGAGCTGGAAGATTTTTCCATTGAAACTTATATTATTACGGAAAGGGGATTTGCCGAGAGTCTTGTTTCTGACCAGCTTGCCCAGGTAATGGTTTCCAATGGAGTGGAATTAAGTAAGGAGGAGGAGAATTTATTATATTTAAGGAGTTTTCCTGAAGAGTGTTTGCGCACCTATTTTCAGAAGAAAATAGAAGACCTCACTATTGCTACCTCTCGGGCAAAAAAAATTGTGGAAAAATTGAGCCAGAAAGAAATCAAAAAACTCTCTCGCGATATCGCTTATGCTTTTGCCAAAGGGAAAATTGTCCGTTCTGAGGATGTATGGGAGTATGTTTATAATTGGTTTAAGGAGCGGAATAAAATCTCGCCGGAAATAAATAATAACTAACCCTTGTCAATTTCCTTTTTTGTGTTATATTTTTAATTGAGATGAAAAGATTAAAAATAATATATCTTTTTCTACTGGTCGCCTTTCTGAAAGAGGAAGTTAATTTTTATCCCTCCTATTCCTTCAGGCGTGTTAAACCATCATTAGTTGCAACTGATGTTTTTTCAAGGATTAAAGCAAATTGGAATTGTGAAGATGATGCTTTGCTTCTAGAGCGCGTGGAGATACTCTTTGAAGAAATGCGGAAAGCAGGAGTTGAGCCTTCCTCCCTTCCGGAATATTCAAAAGATTACCTTGAACTATATCTTTCCACGGTATTAAATGAGGAAGGGTTGGTGGAAAGAGAAAAGTGTGTTCAGGAGGCGGTAATTCTGGCAAAAAGAATAATTGAGATAGATGATTTCCAAAAACTTCTTGAAGACCCGGAACTAAAAAGCAACTATCCTGAACTTTTTTCTCTCCTTGAGGTTCTGAGGAGGGATTTTCTATATAAAAATTTTTCTTCCCTCTCTACCGATGATAAGGATGAGCTTCTTGAGGTTATTGCCAGGACACTACCTTATGAGATGAGGTTAGTGTTCTATACTGCCTTTAAACCAAGTTTATTTAATATTTACTCAACCCTCCACCAGCAAATGCAAGAAGAAGCAGAGAAATTTTTTTACAACCAGATAAGAGTATGTTTCTCAAAATTTAGAATAGAGGCTCTTTTTATAAATGGGAAAGAATGCAAAGAAAGAGATGTTGAAAAAGTAATAGCAATAGTTAAGGAAAAAAGAGCAGGGTCAGTAGAAATCTGGGGCAGGCATCGTGAGGCTTATCAACGCCAGGACCTTTTGCAGATTAAAATTTATGCTCCCGAAGATAAGAGTATTTCTTTAAGGGCGCTCATTCCCACCCACAAAGTAAGTCCAGATATTGGAGCAGGAAGTTTATCTTTCCGTAAACGTTCGGAAGAGATAGAAAATGGTATTCAGGTTCCTATTCTTGTGCTTCAACTTATCGGTGAGGATAGAACGGTTCGCAATTATATCGCGGATGGACATGCACGTGCCCTTGCTTATCTTAAGAAGGGAATCGAGGAGATTCCTACATTTACCATCAGGGTTACAGGATTTCCCATTGAGTATACCCATTTAATCCTTGAAGGCTTAGAAAAACAACGGCTTCTTCACATAGAAGATATAGAATTAAAACCGTTGGGTATTCCTGAGACTGTTAGAAGTGAAGAGTTTTCCGCAGGAATTATCCCTGCAAAGGATAGAGAAGAATTTTTAAAATTGTTCGGTGACACACTGATAAAAAGAATTGTGGATACGGTGAGAGAAAAAGGAAATGCAAATATATTGGTAGGTATGGAGGATTATTCTCTCTTAATAGAAGCACTCCAGAGTAATCCCGATTACGGTCTATATCTGGATGACTGGAGTAAGGTAAGGGTTACGGTATATCTTCCTTATGCAGAGAAGAAAAAAGAGGCAGAGCGAGCAGTTTGGCGTATTAACCAGAATCCAGGTTTTATTTATGGTTCCGAAGAACTCAGAAGATTGCTGGGAGAGGGAGAGAATTTTGATTTTTTAGTTACTGACCTTACCTCTATTTCTAATCAGGAACTGGCTACGCTCTTGGAAAAAGTTCCCGCTATAATTGGAGTGAATAACCGTAGTGAGTTTTGCAATTATGGCTCTGAATGGGGAGAAAGAATATTGAATAATCCGGAAAATTCAGTCCTTGGTGAGACTAATACATTAAAATTTCTTCTTCCCTTAGAACTAAGGTCTTCCCCCGTCAGTATTGAGTTGACCGATTATTCTTCTAAGGATTCTTTAAATCCATTGGTTTCTGCTGTTCAGAAAGCTGTGGAGGATGAAAAAAAGAGAGGAATGCCGGCGATTGTGGCAATAGATGGTTGGATTGGTTCGGGAAGGAGCACTCTTGTGTTAAAGACATTATTA
>JBFWKV010000062.1:0-6947 GCA_050252475.1 Candidatus Omnitrophota bacterium
TGCCTTGGTAATGCCCTGAAGAATGGGAGTAGCTATAGCAGGACGTAATCCTTTCTTCATTACTCTCTCATTTTCATCACGGAAAACAAATTTATCCACTTCCTGTCCCATAAGAAAATCAGTATCACCCGGATCTTCTATAACAACCTTTCTCAACATCTGCCTGATGATTAATTCTATATGCTTATCGTCTATCTTCACTCCCTGAAGCCGATATACTTCCTGAATTTCATTAAGAAGATACTCCTGTAATTTTTTATCCCCGCATATCTTCAATATATCCTGAGGAACCACTGGCCCATCGGTAAGCGGCTGACCACTGGTAACCCAGTCTCCCTTGTATACATTAAGATGCTTCCCATGAGGAATTATATATTCTTTCCTCATTCCCGAAGGACTGCGGATAATCACCCTTCGCTGTCCTTTCTTAGCAGGACCAAACTCTACCCATCCATCAATCTCGCTGATAATTGCTGGATCGTGTGGTCTTCTTGCTTCAAACAATTCTGCTACGCGAGGAAGACCACCTGTAATATCTCTCGTCTTTACAACCTTTCGCGGTGTTTTAGCTAAAACCGTACCTGCTTCTACTATCTGTCCTTCTTTCACTACTATATGTGCACCTGCGGGCAAAGCGTAAACTGCCAATACCTCTTCTTTCTCCTCATTAAGAATAAGAATTTGAGGATGATAATCGCCTTTATATTCAATAATTATTTTATTAACCAATCCTGTACTTTCATCCAGCTCTTCTCGCATTGTCACGCCCTCTTTAATATCCTCAAACATTACCTTACCACTCACCTCGGTTAATATCGGAGAAGTATAAGGATCCCATCTAACAAAAGTATCGCCTTTTTCAACTTTAGAACCGTCTTCAAATTTAAGGATTGAACCCTGGGGTATAGAATAACGCTCCAGTTCTCTTCCCGCTTCATCACTGATAACTATCTGGCCATTACGATTTAGAACAACAATCTGTCCTTTTACCTTTACCACCCTGAGATTAGAGTATTTTATAATTCCCGAATTCTTTGCCTGCAAAAAAGATTGTTCTATAATTCTGCTTGCTGTACCTCCTATATGAAATGTCCTCATCGTCAACTGGGTTCCCGGTTCTCCAATAGACTGAGCAGCAATTATACCTACTGCCTCTCCTACCTCCACCATTCTTTGATTAGCCAAACTTCTTCCATAGCATTTAGCACAGACTCCATATCTTGCTTCACAAGTCAGAACTGAGCGGATACGAATTTTTTCTATTCCCAGTTGTTCAATACGCTCTGCCTGTTCCTCCTTAATCTCCTCGTCTGCTCTTACGATAACTTCATCAGTAATAACATCTACTATATTATCCAGAGCAACTCTTCCCACAATACGCTCTTTCAGACCAACCACTACTTCGTCTCCTTCAATAATCGCAGAAACAAATATTCCGTTTAAAGTTTTACAGTCTTCTTCCGTAACAATAACATCTTGGGCAACATCAATCAAACGACGGGTAAGATATCCCGCATCTGCAGTTTTTAAAGCAGTATCGGCTAAACCTTTTCTTGCTCCATGCGTAGAAATGAAATATTCCAACACACTCAATCCTTCCCTGAAATTGGCAGTAATAGGAGACTCTATAATTTCTCCTGAAGGTTTAGCCATTAACCCTCGCATTCCCGCAAGTTGTCTAATCTGCAGACGGGAACCACGTGCTCCTGAATCTGCCATCATAAAAACAGGATTAAAAGGATCTAATTCTTTAAATATCTCATCAGAGATGGTATCAGTAACATGGGTCCAGATATCTATTATTCTATTATAGCGTTCTCCATCAGTGATAATACCTTTTCTATACTGTTCCTCCGCATGGGCTACCTCATCTTTAGCCCGTTTAAGTAACTCTGCTTTCTTTTTAGGAATGCTCAAATCTTCTACTGCCATGGAAAGACCTGCTACGGTAGCCATCTCAAACCCCAAACTCTTGAGACGGTCAAGAAACATTACTGTCTCATGATGCCCCGCCTTTTTATAACAAGCTTGAATGATTTTACTTAACTTACTTTTATCTATTACTTCGTTAAAGAAATTCATACCCTTAGGAAGAATGTTGTTAAAAATTACCCTTCCCACTGTTGTATCAATAATATTACCGTTTAATCTCAATTTAATTTTGGCATGTAAATCGATCTCTTTATCTTCAAAAGCATAAATAACCTCTTCAAAAGAAGAAAAATATTTTCCTTCACCGCGTTGATTTGCTTTTTCTTTCGTAAGATAATGGCAACCTAAAACAATATCTTGAGAAGGAGTAACTATTGGACCCCCGTTAGCAGGAGAAAATATATTATTGGAAGCAAGCATAATTAACCTTGCCTCCATCTGTGCTTCTATGGAAAGGGGAACATGAACTGCCATCTGATCACCATCAAAATCGGCATTAAAAGCAGGACAGACTAAAGGATGAATTTTAATCGCCTTCCCTTCCACTAAAACAGGTTGAAATGCCTGAATACCTAAACGGTGCAAGGTAGGAGCACGATTGAGAAGAACAGGGTGGTCCTTGATTACTTCTTCTAATATCTCCCATACTTCCATTTTGGTTTTTTCTACCATCTTCCTGGCACTTCTTATTGTGTGGACGTGTCCTTTTTCTTTCAACTTGCGAATAATAAAAGGTTCAAAAAGCTCGAGAGCCATTTTCTTGGGTAAACCACACTGATAAAGTTTCAACTCTGGCCCTATTACAATTACACTCCGTCCCGAATAATCAACACGTTTACCTAACAGATTCTGTCGGAAACGCCCCTGTTTGCCCTTAAGCATATCCGCAAGAGATTTAAGAGGTCTATTCCCAGCCCCCATTACTGGCCTACCATGTCTCCCATTATCAAACAAAGCATCAACTGCTTCTTGAAGCATACGCTTTTCATTCCTAATAATAATCTCCGGCGCTTTTAACTCAATCAATTTTTTCAACCGATTATTACGATTAATTACTCTGCGATATAAATCATTAAGGTCGGACGTAGCAAATCTTCCTCCATCTAAAGGAACCAATGGTCTTAAGTCAGGAGGAATCACGGGAATTACCTCAAGAATCATCCATTCGGGGCGATTACCAGACTTTCTGAATGACTCAACAAATTTCAAAGTCTTAACTACTTTTTTGTTTACCTGACCGCCTTTTGCATTCTTAACCACCTTTCTCAATTCACTTGCCATCTTATCCAAATCAAGTTCTTTTAACAAATCCTGGATAGCCTCGGCACCCATTTTTGCAACAAATTTATTCCCATACTTTGCTCTTGCTTCCTGGTATTTTTCTTCATTTAAAAGTTCCTTTTTACGTAACGGGGTATCACCAGGATCAATCACGATATATTCTTCATAATAAATGACTTTCTCCAATTCTCTTACCGAAAGATCCAAAAGCAGTCCCATTTTAGAAGGCATAACTTTAAAGAACCAGATGTGTGAAACAGGAGAAGCAAGTTCTATATGTCCCATTCTCTCTCTACGCACACTAGAACGCGTAACCTCCACACCACAACGGTCACAAACAACTCCTTTATATTTAATTCTTTTATATTTACCACAATAACATTCCCAATCCTTTGTGGGACCAAAGATACGTTCACAGAAAAGGCCATCCTTCTCCGGTTTAAAAGTTCGATAATTTATGGTCTCAGGTTTCTTTACTTCCCCGTGTGACCAAGAACGAATTGTCTCCGGAGATGCAATTCTAATACTTATTGCATCAAATAAAGATAATCCCTCTTCTCTATCTTTCTCTTTATTAATTTTATAAGTAGTCTTAGTACTCATATTTATTATAAATATTTTATTTAACTCTTTTTCTTTTCCTTTCTCAGGTCAAGACACAACCCCTGCAATTCTTTTACTAAAACATTGAAAGATTCGGGAGTGCCTGGATTTAGGGCATTTTCTCCTTTTACAATTGCTTCGTAGATACGAGTTCTTCCCTCTACATCATCACTTTTCACAGTAAGAAGTTCCTGCAAGGTATATGCAGCACCATAAGCTTCTAAAGCCCAAACTTCCATTTCCCCAAATCGCTGTCCTCCAAATTGTGCCTTACCACCCAAGGGTTGCTGAGTAACCAGAGAATATGGACCTATAGACCGTGCATGAATCTTTTCATCCACCAGATGGATAAGTTTCATTATATAAATGTATCCCACGGTAACTTTGTTATCAAAAGGCTCTCCTGTATAACCATCATACAAAGTAATTCTTCCATCTTCCGGTAAATTAGCCTTTCGTAATTGCTCCTTGATTTCTTCTTCATTTGCCCCCCCAAATACCGGAGAAATAACCTGAATCCCTAATTCATGGGCTGCCCAACCTAACTGTGTCTCTAAAAGTTGCCCCACGTTCATACGAGAAGGAACCCCTAAAGGATTGAGGACAATCTCCACAGGTGTACCATCGGGTAAGAAAGGCATATCTTCTTCAGCCATAATCCGGGCAATCACCCCTTTATTTCCGTGCCTACCTGCTATTTTATCTCCTACCGAAAGTTTTCTCTTACTTGCTATATAAACCACCACTTTCTTGAGAACTCCTGCAGGAAGTTCATCTCCTCTTTTAATCTGGTCAATTTCGCGTTCCTGTTCATAAATCAACTCCTCCATCTGGTCCTCGTAAAGACGCATAACTTTCTTCAATTCTTCTTCTGCTGCTTCATCATCTTTTATCTTTATTCCATCCAGATCACATCTTTCCAGTTTATTCAAATCTTTTTTAGAGATAGTTTTATCCGCGGGGATAATGGTTTTACCTGTATCAATATCTAAAAGTGAAGAAGCAAGCTTTTTCCCAAGAAGAATTTTAGACAATCTATTATTCCTTTCTTCCTGCAGTTGTTTTATCTGTTTCTGAAACTGCTCCTTTATAGAATTTATCTGCCTCAATTCTTCAGTAATTACTTCTTTAGAACGGGGCTTAGCTTCTTTGCGAGAAAAAACCCTTACATCCACCACTATCCCTTCTACCCCGGGTGGAACAGTTAATGAGGCATCTCGTACATCCCCTGCTTTCTCACCAAAAATTGCTCTTAAAAGCTTCTCTTCCGGTGTTAATTCAGTTTCTGTCTTAGGAGTAACCTTTCCCACGAGTATATCGCCAGATTTTACCTCCGCTCCTATTCTCACAATTCCATTTTCGTCCAGATCCTTCAGGGCTTCCTCTCCTACTCCAGGAATATCCCGGGTAATTTCCTCTGGTCCTAACTTGGTTTCTCTTGCTTCAATAATAAACTCCTCTATATGTAAGGAGGTAAATATATCATCCTTAAGTAACTTCTCGCTTACCAGAATAGCGTCCTCAAAGTTATATCCCCGCCAGGGCATAAATGCTACCAGAACATTTCTTCCCAGAGCAAGCTCCCCATCTTTGGTTGCGGGCCCATCCGCAATTATATCCCCAGCTTTCACCCGATCTCCTACTTTCACTATTGGTCGCTGATTAATACAGGTATCGGCATTGGAACGCATAAATTTCTTCAGGTTATAAACATCTGAGCCAATAACGATGCGATCTGCCTGAACTTCGCGTACTACTCCTTCTCTTTTTGCTATAACTACCGCTCCGGAATCTATCGCCACTCGTTTCTCCATTCCTGTCATTACTAAAGGGACTTCAGGGTATAGCAGAGGAACTGCCTGTCTTTGCATATTTGACCCCATGAGAGCACGGTTAGCATCGTCGTGTTCCAGAAAAGGAATAAGACTAGCAGAAACAGAAACCAATTGCCGGGGAGAAACATCCATATAATCTATTTTCTTCGGTTCAACCTTTAAGAAGTTATCTTTGTATCTGCAGAAAACCAGATCTTCCACCAATTTCCCATCTTTATCCAGCTTCGCATTTGCCTGCGCAATATAATATTTATCCTCAACATCAGCTGTCAGGTATTCTATCTTATGGGTAACCCTTCCGTTTTCCACTTTTCTATAAGGTGTTTCCAATAGACCAAATTCGTTCACCCTTGCAAAAGTACTGAGAGAAACAATTAAACCTATATTTGGACCTTCGGGAGTCTCCACCGGACAAACTCTTCCGTAATGAGAATAATGAACGTCCCTGACCTCAAATCCTGCCCTCTCCCGGTCAAGTCCTCCCGGTCCCAAGGCAGAAAGTCTTCTCCGATGGGTAAGTTCAGCCAAGGGGTTGGTCTGGTCCATAAACTGGGAAAGCTGACTACGCATGAAGAATTCTCTCACCGCGTTGGCAATCAATTTTGAATTAATAAGGTGATGCGGCATTACATTTTCCATATCATATATGTTCATTCTCTCACGTGCCATTCTTTCCATGCGTAACATTCCCACGCGCAACTGATTTTCCAGAAGCTCTCCCACGGTTCTTACCCGCCGATTTCCTAAATGGTCAATATCGTCAGGGTCTCCAATCCCATGTTTTAAATTTATCAAATACCTAACTGTCTCTACTACTGTCTCTAAATCTAAAGTCCTTTTATCCAGAGGCACGTTCGTATTTAATTTGCGGTTGAGTAAGAATCTCCCCACCCTCTCCAAATCGTATCTCTTCGGATCAAAAAATAATCTCTCCATCATAAATATAGCTGCTTCTAGAGTAGCGGGATAGCCTGGTCTTAATTTGCGGTATATATCTAACAAAGCCTCTTCCCGATTTTTAGTAAAATCCCTTTTTAAGGTGTTAATAATCTCCATCACATTATTCTTAAGAACCTTAAATTTGGTCTGGGTAAAATCGATTTCTCGGTCAAGAAGATTTTCTTTTGATAAACGAGTATATTTAGGGATAATCACATGTTCAGAATCTGGCATCTTAATATCTTCAGCTAAAATTCTACCTGTAAGTTCTTTCAGTTGAGAGCGATTTTCTATTTTTATAGTTTCTATTCCACAGAAAGTTTTGATTATATCCTCATCTGTGGAAAGACCAAGGGC
>JBFWKV010000063.1:0-6632 GCA_050252475.1 Candidatus Omnitrophota bacterium
TACCACCACTTTTTCCAGTTCCACTTCTAAACGCTTACTCATAATATTATCCAGCTTTCGCTCAAGTTCAGATTTAACCGTCTGGAGCTGAACAAGTAAAATCTCCAGGTCATTTATCTTTGCTTCGGCATCCTTAATTTTTATCTCCAGGGTTTCCTTCTCTTTTTTTAAAGCATTGAGCTCTGATTTAAGCTTCTCAGTTTCTTTTTCCTTCTCCTTAAGTTTCTCCGACAGTTCCACACTTGTATCTTTTTCCTTCTCCAGCGCCTTTGTCAAAGCGTCAATCTTTTCTTTCAAACCAGTAACTGTTTCTTCCAATAACATTTTTTCGGCGTTTAACTTATTTAACTCTTCTTCTTTAGCAATTTTCTCCTGTGAAACGCGGTTGAGTTTTTCCTGCAATTCCAGCCTCAACCTCTTCTCTTTCTCCTTGAGGGAAATAAAATATATAATGCTGGTAAGCAGTACCGTAACAATAAAAATAGTGGAAATATTAACTTTTTTCAACAATCCCTTACCCATTTTTCACAATATAATCGGGAATAAGTTTCTGCATATCCTCGGGTAGAGAAGAAGAAAATTTAAGATTTTCTTTCTTATAAGGATGCTCAAATCCAATCTCTTTCGCATGAAGCGCCTGACGTGATATTAAACTGGACCTTTTCCCATAAAGAGGATCCCCCAGCACCGGATACCCCAGAAAACTTAAATGCACTCTAATCTGATGGGTTCTTCCAGTAAGCGGATAAACTTCCAGAAGAGTATAATCATCATAACGCCTTAAAACACGATAAACGGTCTTTGCTTCCTTTCCGCTTCCAAAATTAACTGCCATGCGTTGCCTATCATGCATATGCCTTCCCACCGGAGCAACAATTTCTCCTTCATCCAACTCCACTCTCCCTTTCACAATGGCAATATAGCGCCGATAGATAGTGTGCTTTTTAAATTGCTGAGCAAGTTTTAAATGAGCAAAATCAGTTTTCGCCACCACCAGAAGTCCTGAGGTATCCTTATCCAGACGATGCACTATACCTGGTTTAAACTTCCCTCCTAAAGAAGAAAGATTCTGAGCATGATAAAGTAAAGCATTGACCAGCGTTCCTGAATATACTCCACTTGCGGGATGAACCAGCATCCCTGCGGGTTTATTAACTACTAAAAGATGCTCATCTTCAAATACAACCTCCAGAGGAATATTTTCCGGCTTTATATCCGGTTCTTTAACCTCGGGAAACTCTACATGAATTAAATCCCCACTTCTTATCTTATAATGGCATTTAACCGGCATTTCATTCACTAAAACCATCTTCTCTTTAATCATCTCCTGAATTTTCTGACGGGATAACTGAAGTTGTTTCTTTTTGTGAAGATAAACATCAATCCGTATCCCTTCATCTTCCTTCTCCACTCTAAAATTCTCTTCTACCATCTTTGCCTGATATTATTTTGCGCATGATATAAATAATACCAGCCAAAACGAAAACAGCTACACTTACCACCTGAAACACAGTAAGTCCAAAGTATACAGTAGGAAGGTCTCCCCGCAAAAAATCAAGGAAGAATCTTTTTGTGGAATATAATAAAAGATAAGAAAGAAAAATTTCTCCTCCGAAATGCCTTTTCCGGTAAAGATGTCTTAAGATAAGAAAAATCAAAAAATTTAATATACACGCATAGATTTCCGTGGGATGTCGGTAAACCACCTCATCGGGAAATCTTATCCGTAAGAAGAAAGAGGTTTCTTTACCATAACAACAACCCCGCAAAAAACACCCTATTCTTCCTATTGCCTGTCCGAGCGCAATATAGGGACTGACGAAATCGGCGGTTTTTGAAAAAGGGAGTTTATATTTTTTCAAAAAAATTATTCCTCCGATAAACCCACCTATAAGAGCCCCATAGTAACATAAGCCACCGCGTTGAATCATAAAGATTTGTATAAATTGGTCCTTAAATTCTTCGTAATTATAAATTACATAAACAATTCGCGCTCCAATAATTCCTCCCAGAAGAAGATAGACCGCAAGGTTAACAATCAAATCAGAAGAAAATCCTTCTCTTTCGGCTCTCTTCTTAGCAAGGGTTGTAGAAATTATGAAGGCAAGAGCAAGCATTAAACCGTAGGAATATATACTGACCGGACCTATTTGAAAAATTATAGGATACATTTTAAGTCCTGTTGGCGTCTTTATGTTTCGTTTTTTGCCTGAGCACTCCCCAGACCAGCAACCCCATCCCTATGGTAAGGGAGGCATCACCAATATTAAATACCGGCCATATACGAAAATCAAGGTAATCAACCACATAGCCCAATCTCATCCGGTCCAGAAGATTACTTAATATTCCTGCACTGATTAAAGAGACTGCTAATTTCTTCTCTCCGGTAAAAGGTCTATTATACCTAAACAAGGAAAAGAGAAATACTATTACTGCACTAATAAGAAAAAACAAAGGTATATTCTGAAAAAGGCCAAAGGCAATGCCTTTGTTAAAAACGAGGGTAATGTGAAAAATATTTCTAATTACGGGAAAACCTTCACCCTGAGAAAATAGTAAAGAAACCTTTTGCTTTATTAATTGGTCAATAAAAAAAACTGCAAGAGATATTAAAGAATAAAAGACCAATTGATAAGTTACCTTTCTTTCTCCTGCTTGCTCTGACATTTTATACAATACAGGGCATAGGGTATTGCCTTCAATCTCTGTTTGGCAATCCTTTCCCCGCACATTACGCAGAGACCGTATTCCCGCGACTCAATCCTTTTTAAAGCCTCTTCAATTTGATAGAGCAGTTTCTGTTCATTATCAGCCAGCCCTAAGGAAAACTCGCGTTCAAAAGTATCAGAAGCTGCGTCTGCCATATGAAAAGAATATCCTGATAAATCTCCCGCTGCATCCTTCTGTGATTTATCCAGAGTATCTTTGGTAAGAGACCGCATATCTCCCATAATTTTCTCTCTCAATTTGAGCAACATTTTGGCATAAGCCTTCATTTCTTTCTGAGTTAAACCTTTCTTTCTCTTCTTCTCCATATCGTTACCCCCCTCTTTTTATAAGCTATAATTTATTCATTTCCATTACCTTTACACAGCGGTCGCATATATCCGGATATTCAGGATTACTGCCTACGCTCAACCTATAATTCCAGCATCTTTGACACTTGCTTCCCTTTGCCTCCCTTACCTCCACTCCCAGATGAGGTAATAATTCTTCGTCCCGAAAACTCGTAGTAGGAATTCTTTCCACCCTCTCCAGTCTTGTCTCAGAGACCATTAAAATCTCTGCCAGGTCTTTAAAATCTTCTTCTTTAAAATAGCGATACAATTTCTCCTCGGCTATATAAAACACAAGTGACGCCTCCAGAGAATCACCAATAATTTTCTCCATCCTTTCTTTTTCAATTGCCCGCATAACAATGTCGCGTATCTTCCAGAGGAGTTCCCATCTTTCCAGAAGATCTTCATCAAGCCAGAGGCTATTTATTTCCGGCAAATTAAGCATATGCACGGAAGAAATTTCCTTAAGGTTATTCTCTCGAGGAAAATACTGCCAGATTTCTTCAGCAGTAAAAGGAATAAGTGGTGCCCAGAGCCTCATCAGAACATTCAAAATCTCATATATAACCGTCTGGGCAGAACGGCGTTCTTGAGCCCCTCTATAATGCGTATAAAGACGGTCTTTAATTATATCCAGATATATACTTGACATATCAATTACGCAGAACTGATAAATGAGTCTGTATACTTTGTGAAAATCAAATTTTTCGTAGGCGGACAATACTTCCTTAAGAAGTTTCTCAAGCCTTGCCAGAGCCCATCTATCAATAGGAAGCAAATTCTCATAATCAAGTTTATCACTGTCAGGATTAAAATCATAGAGATTACCCAGAATAAACCTAGCAGTATTACGCCATTTGCGATAAACTCCGGAAACCCGCTCCACAATCTCTTCTGACATTTTCATATCCTCGGTAAAATCAGAAGAAATTGCCCAGAGTCTTAAAACATCTGCACCAAATTTATCAATTACTTCCTGAGGAGAGATAACATTTCCCAGCGATTTAGACATCTTTCTCCCCTCTCCATCCACGACAAATCCATGGGTAAGCACTGCACGGAAAGGAAAGGTTTCCTTTATCCCCATTGAGGTAAGCAGAGAAGTCTGAAACCATCCCCGATGCTGGTCAGACCCCTCCAGATACAAATCCGCAGGGAAAAGCAATCCTCTCTCCTCTTTCAGAACCGCCTGATGGCTTACGCCTGATTCAAACCAGACATCTAAAATATCGGTTTCCTTACGGAATTTCTTTCCTTTACATTTTGGACATTCTATTCCAGGGGGAAGAAGCTCTTCTGCTTCCTTCTTAAACCAGGCATCCGCTCCCTCTTTTTCAAACAGGTCAGCAATACGCATAATCAATTCATATTTCAGAAGCGCCTCGTTACAACTCTCGCAGTAAAACACCGTAATAGGAACCCCCCAGTAGCGCTGGCGGGAAAGGCACCAGTCCGGTCGGGTTTCCAGCATACCGATAATTCTATTTTCACCAATGGAAGGAACCCAGCGTACTGTTTTTACCCTCTCAATAGCCAATTTTCTTAAAGATAAATGGTCAACTTTCATAAACCACTGACTCGTAGCACGGAAAATCACCGGTTTTTTACAACGCCAACAATGAGGATAGGAGTGTTCAATCTTCTCCTCCCAGACCAACTGGTCGTTATCCTTCAACTCTTCAATAATTTTCCGATTGGCAGAATAAACATCCAGTCCACAGAACTTACCTGCTTCTCCCGTAAATATACCGTGTTCATCCAGAGGCATTATTACCGGTAAGTTATAAACTTTCCCTATCTGATAATCTTCTTCACCGTGTCCGGGAGCAATATGCACACAACCTGTTCCTTCCTCTTTAGAAACAAAATCGGCAAGAATAACCTTGGCGGTTCTTTCCAGGAAAGGATGTTGCAAGGACAATCCCTCTAAAGAATTACCCTTTATCTCAGAAATTTCTTTAAATTTCTCAAAACCAATCTTCTCACGGAGAAAAGCAATTCTCTCCTTAGCAAGGAGAAGAATTCCTTTTTCTGTTTCCACGAGGCAATAAATAAATTCGGGATTCAAAGCCACCGCCACATTAGAAACCAGTGTCCAGGGAGTAGTGGTCCAGACAAGAAAATATACCTCTTCCTCTATCTTCAGTCGTTTGTCCTCTACTGTTAAATTATCCTTATTAAGCAACTTAAACTTCACATAAATAGAGGGAGAAACATGATTTTCGTATTCCACCTCTGCTTCCGCCAGTGCGGTTTCACAATTTATGCACCAGTTCACTGGCTTTACCCCTTTATAGATGAATCCTCGCTCCACCAGTTTGGCAAAACTACGGATAATTTCTGCCTCATAGGTCGGTTCCAGAGTAAGATAAGGATGGGGAAAATCTGCTAAAATCCCCAGACGTTTAAATTCTTCTCTCTGAATATTTACATACTTCAGGGCATACTGGTGCGCTTTTTTACGAAATTCTACTTGAGAAATCTCATGCTTGGTAATTCCCAATTCTTTAAACAACTGATGCTCCACCGGCAAACCATGACAATCCCAGCCCGGAACAAAGGGAACATCGTAACCCTTCATGGTATAGAACCTCACCACTATATCTTTCAGGGTTTTATTCAAAGCATGTCCCAGATGAATATCACCATTGGCGTAGGGAGGACCGTCGTGGAGGATATATTTAGAAGAACCTTTTCGCAACTGCCTTATCTTCTCATAAAGGTTGAGCTTCTCCCAGAAATTTAGAATCTGGGGCTCCTTCTGGGGAAGATTTGCCTTCATGGGAAAATCAGTGCGTGGCAGATTTAAAGTATTTTTGTAATCAATTTTATTTGACATATTTCCCAATGATAATCTCTAAATCTTTTTTTACTTTTTCGGGGATAAATTTCTTATCGGTAACAATCGCATTTTTTAAGGCATCTTTACAGGCACAATTCCTCTGTTCGGGAATTTTTCTTATTAATTTAGCAATAACCTTTTTAGCATTACCGATATTTTTCTGGAGATTATTTAAAACCATATCAATGGTAATGGTATCGTATTCAGGATGCCAGCAATCAAAATCAGTAACCGCAGATAAAGTAGCATAACAGATTTCTGCTTCCCTGGCTAAACGCGCTTCTGCCATATTGGTCATCCCGATCACATCCATTCCCCACTGCCGATAAAGTTTAGACTCAGCGAGTGTAGAAAAAGCGGGACCCTCAATATTTATGTATGTTCCTCCTTTATGAATTTTTATTCCCTCTTTCTCCAGAACCTCTTTTCCTACTTCATACAATAAATCAAACAACTCCTTACACACCGGTTGCGCCAGTCCCACATGCACCACAAACTGGTCAAAAAAAGTCATCTCCCGCGCATGTAATGTCCGGTCAACAAACTGGTCAACCACCACAAAATCCAGCGGTCTTATCTCTTCTTTCAGACTACCACAGGCAGTCACGGAAATTATCCTCTCCACTCCCAGCTTTTTCATTCCGTAGATGTTTGCCCGATAATTTATCTCACTGGGAGGAATACGGTGTCCTACTCCATGACGGGGTAAAAAGACTATTTCTTTTCCCTCC
>JBFWKV010000064.1:0-6623 GCA_050252475.1 Candidatus Omnitrophota bacterium
TCCCCAGAAATAACCGCATAGCCCGACGCATAGCCGAACAGTCTAATTTTTCTTTAAGCCACCATGAATAGTTTCTGTAGAAAACCGAAGGAATACGACTGTTCAGTATAATGTAACGGTAGACTTTTGCTTTGGCAGAAAAACGTGCGTGGAAATTGTTCTTCACTTCTTTTACGCTGAGAACTCTTATATCAGAAGGAAGATAACTATTTAAGGCATTTAGAATATTCAATGGTTTAAGATTTGTATCACATTTAAAGTTTGCTACCTGTCCTAAAGCATGTACTTTGCTATCGGTTCTGCCTGAACCGATTAACTTTATCTCTTTTTTAAAAATCTTTCTTAAAGCTCCCTCTATCTCTTCCTGTACCGTTTTTATTTTTGCTGATTTACCAGATTTTCTATTCTGTATCTGCCATCCATGATAGTTCGTCCCCTCGTACTCAATAACCAACTTAAAATTACGCATCTTAAACAGGATAGTCTTATTTTTCTAAAAACTAGGCTAATCGGTTAGAGAATTTTCTGGCATGTCTAAGCAGATAAACAAGAATGATAGGAATAAAAGCTACGGAAACAACTATAATTCCACTTATCTGATAATACAAAACTTTAGATTCCAAGAGAGGTATACTCACCAGCACAGCATCGATAACATAATGAGTAACAATCACCGTTTCCAGACCAAATCTCAAAAAAAGATACCCCAGAATTACTCCCACGATGGTCAACTCAATTCCCCTCACATAGGGAGGAAATACTTCATAAGTAGAATGGGCAAACGCCCAGATAACTGCAGGAATTAACACCGCAAGAAAATCTTTCTTGAAATATTTTTTAAAAAGGGAAATGGCAAAAAGGCGAAATATAAATTCTTCTGACACAGCAGCGCTAAAACCTACAGTGAAAGGATCAAGAAAAGGAAGATAAGTTCCTAACATATTAGAATAGCGCGCTTCCATGGGCATCCATACTCCAAAATACTTTATCCCTATATAGTAAAATAAGGTAACAAACCCCAGGAAGAAAAACGCCATAAAATACCCAATTAAAATATTATTGAAATGCAAAGGAGACAAAACTTTATCTTTTAGAGCGTTAATTATAGGTAATCTATCCGTTTCGTCCTGAAGAGAAATTGAGTGTCCTACTGCCCCAAAGAGAAATACCATCAAAGAGGCAAGAATAGCGGAAATAATTGTGGAGAAAAAATTTAAATTAAAAAATATAATTTTGCTCATCGTGGTATTGTAACTGTACCATAAAAGAGGAATTGAGTTAAAGAATTCAAAAATATAACAAACTCCTAATACTGTTGCAGAATACAAAGAGAATTGCCAGTATAGAACATTCTTCCTCAGAAGTTTAAAGAGATTAAAAAAACACATAAGATAAATAAATATGGTAAAAAGCGAACTAAATGAACTTAGAATATAACCGTAAGATAATTTCTTTCTATACTCTCGCAAAAATTTCTCCGGCATTTTAAAGTAACGCCAATATCCCCCTACTCTATCCCCTAAAACATTCACACACAACCTCAGAGTAGCTTCTCCTATCATAAATTCTTTTTTCTCCCATTCAAAATAATGGTCAAGGCGATTCTTCTGTTTATTTTGACTAACATTAGCAAGATACCATTCTTCAAGATTAAAACCCATCTTTTTGAGAAATTCTTCTGCAATAGTACGCGCTTCTTCAGAAGCAAGGCTTGCACCTTCTTTTTCAGCCAGTATTTTATAATGATAATGGATTATGTTTCCTGTCCGCGGTTCTACCCCCACCGAATATTCTTCTTTCTCTAACTCGCGAAACCAACGTACCGACCATATCCAGAGAAAATTATCTTTGCGAATAACTTCATTGGCTTTCTTTAAACCGAGAACACTTTGCAAATAAATCACCTGGTCATTAAATCGGGCAAAGATTACTGCAGGAGTAAACTTTTCTAAATCGCATCCCATACCGGTAAGATACTCTTTAGCAATAGAAATTGCTTTATCACGAGATACATTCAGTTCTACCGCGGCGATAGGATAGGTATGGTTATAAAGGAAGATAAAAGTAGTCAGCCCCGCAACGCCCAGGAGAGAAAAAAACAATATTTTTTTCATTCCTTACTTTTTAGAATTCTCTTAAAGCAAAAAAATGTAAAAAAAATTATTATTCCCCAAGAAAGACAAAGAAAAAACCATCCTCCCAAGTTCATTGCGTCCTTCTCCTTCTCCTCCAGGCAATTTTTACTAAAACTCCTAAAACAATAAGAATAATAACTAAAAGAACCCTCATACTTAAAACATAAAGCTTATTTTCAGGAGAAACGTTACGCAAAAAGATTGTATCTCTACCATCCTTGCCCAAAACCCAGGAGAAAAGAATAATTATTAATACTGAAGGAGTAACATATTTTATTACAAACTTATAAAACTCTGGAATTTTGATATCCGCTCCATGATGCATCTCTGTCCAGGCACGTTCCATACCAAAAACCCAGGCGAAAAGTATAGTCTCTATTGTTCCAAAAAGAACAAGGCAGAATGTTCCTCCCCAGAAATCAAGGTCGTTTAATACACCCCGGGAAAGGAGAAAAATAGCAGGTTGACAGAGAATAAAAGCTGTGATAGCAAAAATCTTCACTGCTTTCTTACGTTCCATATTAAATTCGTCTTCCAGAAAAGCAATGGCTGGCTGGGCTAAAGAAACCGAAGAAGTTAAACCTGCCAGAAAAAGGAGGAAAAACCAGAGGAAACTAAAAAACCTTGATAAAGCAATCTTTTGCAGTACTATTGGCATAGTAACAAAACTTAAGTCAAAACTTCCGGAATTAGCTATTTGCTTAATTTCTATCGGACCGAAGAAAACATAGGCAGCAGGAATTACAATACTTGCTCCTAAAATAACTTCCGCAAATTCATTAGTAGTAGCAGAAGTAAGTCCCGAAAGAGCAACATCTTCATTTTTTGATAGATAACTTGCATAGGTAAGAATAACCCCTATACCCACACTCAAAGTGAAAAAAATCTGCCCTGCCGCTGCCAGCCATACTTTAGGAGAACGTAAAGCAGTAAAATCAGGATTCCACAAAAAACCTAACCCATTTAAAATATTCCAATCGGGACGGGAGGGATCAGGGGCTCCAAGAGTAAGTACTCTTATCGCTAATAAAACAGCACAGATGAAAAGCGTAGGCATAGCTATCTTAGAAAGACGTTCTATACCCCGAGAAATCCCGTAATACACCACTAATATATTTAGAGAAAAAGTTATGAGAAAAAATAAATAAGCCCAACCTAAACTTGAGAAAAATTGGTTCTTCACCAATCCCTGATATCCGGCAAGAAAATCACGCATCTGGTGGGGAGAAACAAGGTCTGCATATTTTCCCGTTAGGGCAAAAAAGCTATAACCTAAGGTCCAGGATTCAATATATGTGTAATAAATGTAAATAACCAGGGGTCCAAAAATTCCTATTATTCCAAAGTATTTGATGAAACGATTTTTTTCCCAGAGGCTATGAAATATACCCGGTGCAGTTCCATGTCCAAATCCCCCTCCATACCTACCAATAGTCCATTCTATCCACATTAAAGGAATACCAAAAAGAAAGAGGGAGATAAAATAAGGAATCATGAATGCCCCTCCCCCATTGGCAGTTGCCTGTACGGGAAAACGCAAAAAATTTCCCAACCCTACTGCACTTCCCGCTACCGCTAAAACTATTCCTAATCGTGTCTTCCAGGTATCCCGTTGTCTTGCCATTATAACTTCTATTTTTTATTCTTTATAAGAAGTTCAGCAATCTGTACTGCATTCAAGGCTGCTCCTTTACGCAAGTTATCCGAAACACACCAGAAAGAAAAAGCATTTTTCTTGAAAATATCCTGACGAATTCTTCCCACAAAAACCGCGTCCTCTCCCGACGCAATTACGGGAATCGGATATGTCCTCCTTTGAGAATCTTCTGTCGGAGCATTTTTATCTAAATCATCAACGAGGCAAATTCCTTCTGCCTCTCTAAACACCTTTCTTACTTCCTCAATATTCACCTCATTCTCTAATTCCACATAAACAGACTCGGAATGTACATTAAATATAGGAACCCTTACACAGGTCGCATTTATTTCAATCTTATCATCGTGCATTATCTTATGGGTCTCACGCACCATTTTCCATTCTTCTGTAGTGTAACCAAACGACTCAAATTTACCTATCTGAGGTATAAGATTAAAAGCTATAGGATAAGGAAAAGTTAAATTGGCATTTTTCTTTTCATAAAACCAACCTTTTTGAATCTTCTCCCACTCACTTAAGTTATCTGCTTTGGAAAATATTTCCTTTGATTGAATAAACAACTCCTCCTGTGACTTTCTTCCTGCACCCGATACCGCCTGGAAAGTCGTAACTACTATTCTTTTAATTCTTGCTATCCGAGACAATGGAGCTATGGCTACAACCAATTGAATTGTGGAACAGTTGGGATTGGCAATAATCCCTTTGTGCCAGTTGATATCCTGGGGGTTAACTTCGGGAATAACTAAAGGAACATCAGGATTCATGCGAAAATCTGCCCCATTATCAATAACTACTCCTCCTCTTTTAACTGCCTCAGGAGCATAAGTAACCGCTGCCCCTTTTTCTCCTTCTGTACCGGCAAAAAGAGCAATTTCACAATCCTGAAATTCTTCTGCTTTTATTTCTTTGACTGTATCTTTATCCCCATCTACAAAAATATCTCGTGAACTCCGCGCCAAAACCTTTAACTTATAGACAGGGAAATTACGCTGTTTGAGAACTCTAAGTATCTCCACCCCCACTGCTCCCACACCTACCACCACTACATTATATTTTCTCATCGCCATACTCCTTTATAATCTTAAAATTACTTACTACTACCCAAGTACTTCACTACTAAATCTCCCACTTCTTGAGTAGTATAACCCATTTTCCCCGCAGAAAGACTTTTCAGTTTTTTAGAAACCACCTCGATTACTGATTTCTCTACCAAATCGGCTGCTTTCGTTTCACCAATATGTTCAAGTAACATAGCCAGTGCACAGATTGCTGCTAAAGGATTAATCATATTTTTACCTGCATATTTAGGTGCTGAGCCTCCAATGGGTTCAAACATAGAAATACCTCGCGGATTGATATTTCCTCCCGCAGCAATCCCTAAACCTCCCTGAATTATCGCTCCCAGATCAGTAATAATATCTCCAAACATATTGTCGGTAACGATTACATCAAACCATTCCGGATTTTTTACCATCCACATGCATGTAGCATCCACATGGGCATAATCTGTGGTTATGTCCGGATAATCTCTTGCCACCTCCTGAAAAACTCTCCACCATAAATCAGAAGCATAATTAAGGACATTTGTTTTTGCACAGAGAGTAAGTTTTCTTTTTCTATTCCTTTTTCTGGTATATTCAAAAGCATACCTGACACAACGCTCTACTCCTCTATAAGTATTTCTACTTATCTGAATTGCTATTTCATCTTCAGTTCCCTTATTTATAAATTCTCCTTCACCTACATACAAGCCTTCGGTATTTTCCCTTATCACCACAAAATCAATATCCTCCGGTCCTTTATCTTTAAGTGGAGTTTCCACTCCGGGATAAAGTTTTACTGGACGAAGGTTTATATACTGGTCAAGTTCAAACCTCAATTTCAAAAGAATACCTCTTTCCAGAATACCCGGCTTTACCTCAGGATGTCCAATAGCGCCTAAATAAATTACGTCAAATTTTTTAATTTCTTCAAACATCTCTTCCGGAAAAACTTCTCCTGTTCTTAAGTATCTCTCCCCTCCCAGATCAAAAGTTTTGGTCTCGTACTGAAAACCTACTATTTTTGAAACTGCTTCCAGGACTTTAAGTCCTTCACGAATTACTTCAGGTCCTGTTCCATCTCCGGGAATTACAGCAATTTTATGCATAAGAATCACCTCTTTAGACATGATTTTATATAATTCATTAAACCACCCTGATTAACCAGATCTTGTAGAAATTGGGGGAATGGTTCAATCTTATAAATTTTATCTTGAGTTAAATTTTTAATTTCTCCTTTTGTTAAATCAATCCTCAAAAAGTCTGCTTCTTTTATCTCATTTGCTTCTTTACACTCTACTATCGGCAAGCCAATATTTATCGCGTTACGGAAAAAGATTCTGGCAAAACTCAAAGCAACCACACAGGAAATCCCCGCTCCTTTAATTGCTAAAGGAGCATGTTCTCGGGAAGAACCACAGCCAAAGTTCTTTCCTGCTACAATAATATCATTTCTTTCTATACTTTCTGAGAAACCAGGTCTAAAGTCTGCAAAAAGACTTTTTCCTAAAACCCTCTCATCAGTAGTAACCAGAAACTTAGCAGGAATAATCAAGTCTGTATTAATATCATCACCAAAAAACCAAACTTTACCTTCAATTATCATATTACTTCCTCCGGATGAGCGATCCTTCCTTTTATAGCCGAAGCGGTGGCTACTGCTGGACTGGCAAGATAAACTTCCGAATCGGGATGTCCCATCCTTCCTTTAAAATTAAGATTGGTGGTAGAAATACATTTCTCACCTTTATCCAGGATACCCATAAGTCCACCTAAACATGGACCGCAGGA
>JBFWKV010000065.1:0-6611 GCA_050252475.1 Candidatus Omnitrophota bacterium
AAGTAGAGGGTAAAGTTAATTTAATTAAGGAAATACTTCCTACACTGGCTAAAATAGATAACAACATAATGCTTACCGAATTTGTCAAGCAACTGGCAGATAAACTCTCTGTTTCTGAGGAGAGTATCTGGATTGAATTAAAGAAGGTTTGTATGAGAAAGAGGAACTTAGAAGAGAAAAAGATTACCTTATCGGAGACCGTTCCTGTATTTCCTTCTATCAGAGAAGCTGAGATAACCCTTCTTAAACTTATGCTTAAAGAAAAATCTTTAATCAAGGAAGCAAAGACGATTCTGGGCGAGGAAGAATTTCTCAATCCGGAAATTAAAAATATTATAAGTTTGCTCTATACGCTTGCGGAAGAAGATAGACCGATAGAACCAGCACGGATTGTGAATTATTTAGAAGGGGTTACCACAAATAAAGTTTTTACCCGCTTACTGATGGAAGAAGATTTGGAAGAAACAGAGCAGAAATTTGATTCTGTTTTCTTTGATTGCGTTAAAAAATTAAAAGAGGACAATCGTAGAAGGATTTGCATTAGGCTTAAAGAAGAGATAGACAGTGCTCAAAAGAAAGGCGATGCTGGACGCGTAGAAGAGTTGCTTAGAGAGTTTAATGCTTTAGCCAGACAGAAAAATTGAGATGAAAGAGTATAACTTAAAACAAACTAGGTCAGAGAATATTCGTAAACTCCTCAGTCTGGGTAAGGGTAAGGGATATCTTACCTATGATGAAGTGAATGATATTATTCCCGAAGATGTTGTTTCTTCTGAGGAGATAGATGAGATTTTGCGCATTCTGGGGAATGAGAATATTGAGATAGTGGATTCGGTTAAAGATAAGGAGATTAAGCCCGTTACCTTACCGGAAGAAACAGTGGAAGTAGTGGAAGAAGGGGAGCCAATTCCTGAAGCACTTCCGATGGAGGATCCAGTGAGAATGTATCTAAGGCAAATGGGGCAGATTTCTCTCCTTACCCGTGAAGAAGAAATTGCTTTGGCTAAAAAGATTGAGGAGAGTGAAAAAATTTATCGTGAGGCAGTGTTGAGTTCCCGGATCGCTAAGAGACTTACATTAGAAATTGTTGATGAGATATTGGGAGGAAAGCTCAATTTAGAAGAGTTTATAGATGAAGAACCCTCGCTGGCTCGTGAAGAAACAATTAAGCGTTTAGAGAAACTTGTGAAAAAATTGAAAAAGACACGTGAGAAAGATAAAATCATTAAAATTATTTCTCAATTTCGTTTTACTCCCTCTGCAATTGAAGAAATTGCTAAAAGAATGAGATTGCTTTGCGAAGAGATAGAGAAGATAAATCGTAAAATTTACAATTTTAGAAAAAAACGCAAACGCAAGATGACTGCTCTTCTTATGCGTGAGAGGAAAAAGATTGAAATCCTCTTTGGAGAGTCATACGAAAGAATAAAAGAGCGCATTGCGGATATAAGAAGGAAAGAATTGCGCTACCTTAAAGCCAAGCGGGCGTTAGTAGAAGCGAATCTGCGTCTGGTGGTGAGTATTGCTAAAAAATATACCAACAAAGGTTTGTCTTTTCTGGACCTCATTCAGGAAGGAAATATTGGTCTTATGCGTGCGGTGGATAAATTTGAATATCGTAGGGGATATAAATTCTCTACCTATGCTACCTGGTGGATTCGTCAGGCAATTACCCGGGCAATAGCCGATCAGTCAAGGACAATTAGAATCCCTGTGCACATGACTGAGACAATTAATAAGCTGATTCGGGTTTCGCGCAATATTGTTCAGGAAAAAGGTAGGGAGCCCACCGCAGAAGAGATTGCCAAAGAGATGAAAATGCCTGTGGATAAAGTAAGGGGTATATTAAAAATTGCTCAGGAACCCATTTCTTTACAGACTCCGGTGGGTGATGAAGGCGATACACATTTTGGAGATTTTATTGAAGATAAAACTGCAATTTCTCCTGCCAATGCCACTGCTTATGCTTTACTGAAGGAACAACTGGAATCGGTACTTGATACTCTTACTGATAAAGAGAAAAAAGTCTTGAAATATCGTTTTGGTATTGGGGATGGATGTCCACGAACTTTAGAAGAGGTAGGGGCACTCTTTAAGGTTACTCGTGAGCGCGTGCGGCAGATTGAAGCAAAAGCTCTACGTAAACTACGCCATCCTATACGCAGTAGAAGGTTGAAGAATTTCATAGATATGGTTATCTCACAACAAAAACAGACTATATAAGAAATGGTCGAAAGACGGGGAATATTCTTAATTTTGTTGACCATTTTTGTATTAAGTGGCTGTGGGAAAGGAAAATTCTCTTTGCAGGATGGTTCAGCAAAATTTTCTATTCCTTTTGAACTCCCTGCGGAAGAAAAATAAAAAAGGTAGGTAAATATGCAAGTACTGGTAATGTATTATTCCAGAACAGGTAATACTAAACGTTTAGCGGAAGAAATTGCTAAAGGTGTTAAGGATGTAAAGGGAGTAGACTGTGTATTAAAAGAGGCTTCCCAGGTAGAGAAGGAGGACTTCTTAAATTCCGAAGCGATTATTGCAGGTTCTCCGGTTTACTTTGGGACTATGGCGGGGGAATTAAAGGAAGTATTTGACAGATTTGTGGGGTTACGAAATAAAATGGAGAATAAGATAGGGGCAGCTTTTGCCACCAGTGGAGATCCGTCAGGAGGAAAAGAAACTACATTAATGTCGATAATCCAGGCGATGCTTATCTATGGGATGATTGTGGTAGGTGATCCTTTAGATGCTACAGGTCACTATGGAGTTGCCTGTAGTGGTAGCCCTGATAAGAAAACGCTGGAGAACGCATTTAAATTAGGAAAAAGAGTGGCGAACTTGGTGAAAAAGATATTTTCGTAAAAAAGAAAGGAGTGGAGGCAATGAGAGAGTTAACTCTGGAGAAGTTAGATGCAAAAAAATTTATTGAGGAGAAAGTGAAGGAGATTTCAGAAATTGTAGGTAATGATATTGCAATAAATGCGCTTTCCGGAGGAGTAGATTCTTCAGTAGTTACTTTATTAGGTTTTAGAGCATTGGGTGAACGCCTTAAAACATATTTTATTGAAAATGGTTTAATGCGCGAAGGAGAGGCCGAAAAAGTTGCATCTATTTTTAAGAAACTGGGCGTGCCAGTGAAGGTTGTAGATGCACGCAATGAGTTTTTTTCTGCTTTGCGGGGTATTATTGATCCTGAAGAGAAAAGGGAGGCAATTACGCGAACATTTTATCGGGATGTTTTCGGAAGATTGGTTAAAGAAACTGGAGCCAAATTTCTTCTCCACGGAACAATTTATACCGACATAGAGGAAACAGTAGCAGGGATTAAAAGACAGCATAATATTTTAGAACAGTTGGGTATAGACACAGAGAAACAATTTGGCTACAGAGTTATTGAACCTCTTTTACAATTGCGTAAGCCTGCGGTAAGAGAAATTGCCCGCGAACTGGGGTTGCCGGAAGAGATATACAGAAGACCACCTTTCCCGGGACCTGCACTTTCTGCCCGGGTAATAGGAGAGGTTACACCAGAGAAAATTGACCTCGTAAGAAAAGCCACTAAAATTGTGGAAGAAGAACTTTCTTCTACAGGGGCTTTTCAGTATTTTGCTATTCTGCATGAGGATAGAGTTACAGGCATAAAAGACGGGAAAAGAGAATTTGGTTATCAAATTGAATTAAGATGCTGGGATAGTAAGGATGCGGTTACCGCTTCACCTACGAAACTTTCTTATGATACTTTATTTAAACTGGCAAAGAAAATTACCCAAGAAATTCCTTTAGTGGTAAGTGTGACTTATAATATAACCTCTAAACCACCTTCTACGATAGAAGCGGTTTAGATAAGAATGGGTGATATTTTTAAGATTTTGTTGATTATTTTTATTCTGGTTTTTGTTTTCCCCTCTTTTATTCGGCTGGCAGGGAATTTTTTTGAACATTTAGTTTTTGGAGATATGACCTGGTCTGAGTTTAGACAGCGCTTCGGGGAATTTAGTTATGCTCCTACCTTAAATTTCTATAAAGATTTGGTTTATAAGCTGACCCATTAACTTGTATAGCCTCCTTCTCATTCTTTAACATCGCTTCGTACTCCTGTCTCCCTCTTCAGCCTTGTCTAACCCTGTACACCTCTAACCCTGTACACCTCGTAGGTGGACAAAATTGGTTAAAATAAGTAAAATATAATCAATTACTTACAATGGAAGAAAAGGTCCACCTACGAGGTGGATAGGGTTGGTAGAAGGTGGTTTTGGAGAAGAGACAAAAATAATACACCTACCCTTGACAAAATAGTTTTTTTATGTTATAATTAATATAGAAAAAAGATTTGAGAAAGTTAGATTAGCAAAGGGGTTAAGGTATTTAAGGTATAGTAATAGAGAGGCAAGAGAGATGAAGAAATTCTTAATAATGTTTTTAGTTTTAGGAATATTATTATTTTCTAAGATAGGAATTGCTAAGGAGAATTCCTATTTCTATAAGCAGAGCTCTTATCATCAGATAAATAGGATTCTTGTTATAGACAGGCTAGTAGATCCGAGCAGAGAAGCAAAAATTTTAGCGCAAATTATTAAAAATGCGTTTTACGGTAAGGAATTGAAAGAAATTGTTATGCTTAAACCGGAGGAAGGAGAATTTATTCTTATCTATTTGATAAAAGCAGGAAAGATAATAGATACAGAAGGGAAACCGCTTGACATAGAGCAGGCACGGGATATTTTTAAGCATAATCCCAAGGTCTGGGAAGCGGTGCTTTTACAATTTTATTATGAAGTGAGCAAGTATTTTGGAAAAGAGAATAAAGATACTACTCTTAAAAATATTTCTTTTGGCAATTTTGTAACGCATCTTTATAAGGAGGGTAAAATTTCTCTTGATACTGCCTTTATGGCGGGGATGATGGGAAAAATAGAAACCCCTCTCATGAAGGAACTCTTCCAGGAGATTCCTCAGGCGCAGAAATTGGAGATAAAGCCAATGGTTTTCAAATATGGCAAAGAAGATTTGAAAGAAGTTATTCTTCAGAATACAGGAGATAACTTTGTACAGGCGGTTGCGGAGAAAAAAATTGACTTAGGAGATTCTTTGCGAGAAGACAATGATAAAAAGAATATTTACTTAAAGATAGATTTATTGGGCCGGGGGGTGAGGTTTTTAGGTCTGGTTATTTCCACCATCGGAAATACTGTTGTTTCTTCTCAAGGAGTGATTTCCTATTTTACTGAGTTTTCTAAGAATATAGAATTAACTCTGGCGGATGTATTAAAGATGGTAGTGAAAGGGATTAAAGCAGTTCTTCCCTCTTTAGAGATTCCACCTAAACCTCTTTTACCAATCCCGAATATGCATCCTTTTTACTTCCCATATATTTTTATTATTGTCTGTTTCTGGTTAGCCATAAGAAAACTTCAACAATTAGATTGGGATTTAGCCTTTGCGCGAGGAGAAAAGTCTCTCCAGACTTTTTATTCTAAAGGTCGGAATGCCATATCACAAAGCGTAAAGCCAGTCGAGGGGATTTGTTCTAAAACCCACAAGGTAATTTCTCAAACAGCAAGCAAAGTTAAGGATGAAAAGAAGAAATTAAAAATCTTAATAAAAGTTCCCCACTACCGCAATGAGAAGAACACATATTACTCCCGAAGCAACAAATGGAATAACCGAGCATTAGAGGGTTTAGAAGAGGATTTAAACCGGAGACTTAATCGGATAAAATACTGGGCAGACTACCTGGCAAATATAAAGAATAAAAGTTAGAAATTCCATTAAATTAGCATTTAATAATCTATAAAACATTCTTTCTTTTTCCTGCCTTTTGATTTCCCTGACTAAAACAAATTTTTCTTTCTTCCCTTGACAAATAATTAGCCATAGGCTATATCTTTATGTGGGGGAATAATAAATAACAATCTGATTTTTATTTGAAGCGCAGGTTTTATTATGTTAATTATGTTAAAGAGATTATTAAACATCCTCATTATTTTTTATTTTGTTTTCTTTCCCTTTTTCTCTGAAGCAAGAAGGATTAAGGAAAATCCAAGCGTTGAGTTAAGTATACCTGCTACATATGAAGTTCACTTTGACAAGAAATCCCATAGTTATACCATTAATGGTGAGAAATTTCCCTCGGTTCATGCGATTTTAAATCTTCTTAATAAACCAGCACTAATTCCCTGGGCGATTAAGACGGTAATTGCATACTTAGCTGAGCACCATATAACTCCCAATCCCGCCGATTATTACTCTTACTATAAACATGCTTTGGGAGAAAGAGATAGAACTGCAGCAATAGGCACAGAGGTTCACAGTTTTATAAGTGAGATATTAACCAGACAGCAGAGAACTCCTTCCCAGTCACAGGGTAATTCTGGTGAGCCTCATTCTAATCATACCGCGGTGGATAAAGAAGAATCAGACTTAGCCAGAGTTGCTTTTGAGAAGTGGTTTAGCGCAACAAAAACCGACTTTGGTTGCTTCCGAAGCAATAGTTATTTCACCTACTTATAAGTATGCAGGAACCTTTGATGCGCTTTGTTTAATAGATGGGGAACTCTGGCTTATTGATTTTAAGACCACAAAAGGTATTTATGATGATCATATTCTTCAAA